>NZ_JAMQUS010000113.1:0-434 GCF_025594995.1 Turicibacter sp. GALT-G1 | reverse complement strand
GCGTGTTTGGTGTTGTAAGAGATATAACAGTTTTTTTCAACGATAGAGTTTTTTAGCGTAGATGTTGATTTGTAATTACCACAGTAATAGCGCTGTTTATTGAGCTGTAAGTAGTTATCATGAAGGGAGAGTTTTAGAATAACGATTCGAGAGGTTTTAAGTCCATGTTTTTTAAACTTAGAGTCAAAAAGGTTTCTATAGTGTTCACAACGATTAGGTAGATAAAATAAAATTCCTTTTGTTAAATTGTTATATCAATAGATAATTTAATGTTAATTTCAACGTTTTTATCTAACAGAGCTTTTATTTAAAATTTGTAAATAAAAGAAATTATCTCGAAAAATCCAAAAAAGTATTTGACAATTTTCGACGCGCGTGATATCATAAAGAAGTCGTCAGAAATAAACGATACAAGGAAATGAAATAAAAAATTT
>NZ_JAMQUS010000112.1:0-390 GCF_025594995.1 Turicibacter sp. GALT-G1 | reverse complement strand
AACTTAGTGTGATGTTTGTGGTCTTTGTGAAGAGAAAAAGATGTCGGAGCTGGTTTGAAAAATGTTTAGTTTAAGTTAGTGTGTGATGTGTGTGAAGTTTGGTAAACAAATCAGAAGTGAGAGCTGGTTTGAAAAAAGTGTGCGAGTAAGTTAGTGTGATGTGTGTGAAGTTTGGTAAACAAACCAGAAGTCGGAGCTGGTTTGAAAAAAGTGTGCGAGTAAGTTAGTGTGTGATGTGTGTGAAGTTTGGTAAACAAATCAGAAGTCAGAGCTGGTTTGAAAAAAGTGTGCGAGTAAGTTAGTGTGATGTGTGTGAAGTTTGGTAAACAAACCAGAAGTCGGAGCTGGTTTGAAAAAGTGTGCGAGTAAATTAGTGTGTGATGTGTGTAT
>NZ_JAMQUS010000111.1:0-1634 GCF_025594995.1 Turicibacter sp. GALT-G1 | reverse complement strand
ACCGCTTCACCAACGGGCCTGTTCCCTTAGTGCGACTTGATTATCTTATCATCTTTGTCGACTTCTGTCAAACACTTTTTTTATCTTTATTTTCTGTTTTTTTCTTATTGCTGTTCAACGCTTTATTATATTATCATCATTGTCGAATAATGTCAAATGCTTTTTTCGAAAATAAATAGGAGTAAAATTAATTGATTCTACTCCTTAGGCTAACCTTATTAAACAAATATGGATACAGACCAAAACCATAAAACGAAATAATCATATTGCTTATAAATTTTGCATAATCAGTTTCCACCATAAAACAGCTAAATAACATTTTTATGCTAAGAAGGGAGCTAATTCCTATTATAAAGCACATGGTTCGCCTAAAAACACTTCTACTCAGCTGAAAATTGACATACCTCATTTCAAACCATATCCCCAATACGAAGCCACTATATCCTCCTATTGATCTAGCAAAATCACTAGATGAATTAAAGATAGCAGGTAAGAATACCAATAACGTTAATAAATATAGTAATTTTCTATTTTCTACTTTCACAAACAATCTATATGTAATATAGCTCATTAAGCTACCAATAATTATCCCACCTACAACATCTTTTGGATAATGTACTCCTAAATATAGTCGAGATAATCCAACTAATATAATAATTAAGATAAAAAAAATAGAATACTTATATTTTTTTAATAAAAGATATAGTGCTCCGTAAGTTGAGGCTGCTGCTTGAGAATGACCACTTGGAAATGAGTATCCTGTGGCGGTATGAACTCTAAGTGAGCGAATCCCTTCTTCACCAATTGGTCTTTTAGCTTTTACAATATTTTTGACTGTATTATTCAGCATTAAGCTACTAAACAAGGAGTAAGCAACATACTCTCCACTTGTTTTATCAATACACCAATATATTCCTAAAATTATAGAGATAATTAGTGAACTTTCACCAAGTATCGTTATCATTTCAAATAATTGATCTAAAAATGGTGTGTGAAAACTCTGAATGAATCTTAGAATATCTAGTTCCATCATGATATCCCCCTTTATTTTTTTCATTACTAGCCTTCTGCGATAAATTAAATGAGGCTATATAAACACTTTAACTCAAAATTTTTTTCTATTTTCTCTCTAATACTCCTCTCTCCTAGTTTAGAAATATTATCATAATATATTTTATTATGTTAACATCCTACTTAGACCGCCTATTACTCTCAGGATAACCATAAATAAAAAATTCTCTTTTAAGAAGAGAATTTTTTATTTACTATAGTATTCAAGCATGCCACCTTCAACATTAATAACATCATAACCTAGATGTTCAAGATATTCTGTTACTCGAAAAGTACGGGCCCCCGATCGACAGATTAAATAATACGATATTTCTTTATTTAAAAAATCTTCTGGAGCTTGAAGTAATTCAGACATTGGAATATGTGTAGCTTGTGCTAATTTAGGCAGCGATAAGAACTCTATACTTTCTCGAATATCAATTAAGTTAATTGAATTTAAATTTGATTTTATATCATTAATATGGACTGATTTCATTGTATTCACCTTGCTATCTTTTCATTCTAACACGTTATCTCATTAAATAACAATGTAATACGTTTAAATCGAGTAGGAGATAATTAAT
>NZ_JAMQUS010000110.1:4268-4704 GCF_025594995.1 Turicibacter sp. GALT-G1 | reverse complement strand
AAATTTAAAGTACACTCTAATTTTACATTTTTTCTCCTGGTACAAATATGTTAAAATAGACTTTGAATTTAATTAATTTACACTTTGTAAAGTTATATTTAATTCTATTTTATAATTAATAGTAATAGTTATTATTTAAGGAGATAAAATGAAAATTGGTTATGTTAGAGTTAGTAGTTTAGATCAGAATGAGGAACGTCAGCTTGTTACTATGAAAAAGTATGAAGTTGAAAAAGTGTTCATAGAGAAAATGAGTGCTAAAGATAAAGATCGACCTAAATTACAAGAAATGTTAGATTATGTTCGAGATGGAGATAGCGTCATTGTTCATGATTTATCACGTTTAGCGAGAAATACGAAAGACTTATTAGAGATTGTAGAGTATCTGAATCAAAAAGAGGTTAATCTAGTAAGTGATAAAGAGCATATTGATAGC
>NZ_JAMQUS010000110.1:0-4214 GCF_025594995.1 Turicibacter sp. GALT-G1 | reverse complement strand
TCTCGACCTACATTAGATAAGTTGTTAAAAGAGTATGAAATGAAGCTGATAAATAACTCATAATCGACCTTAATTTATCACATACTATCAGTGGTGATAGCATGGAAAAGAGAAAAGATGAAGAAAAGGTAATCTCGATTAAAAATGCAGTGATCAAAAAAACTCCACAAATCTTATACTGGATTAGTGGAGTAGGTAGTCAAAGGTATCCGATGGAATTTATTAAAAAAGGGTATTAGCTTGAAAAATAATAAAAAAATAGTTATAATAAAATCATAAGCTACATAGTATAAAAAAGAGCCATAGATTGTCCATGCGACTTTTGGCTCTCATTGAATAGTATTGTTACTCAATAAAAGCACCTAATGTCTTGGTCGGACAGGTGCTTTTACTTTTTTTTGTTGTCACGAACATTTTTGACTAATTGAAAAATTCCATTAGCCAAATTAACTACTAATAATACAAATGTTAATAGAGCGTTCATGAGATCACCTCGCTTTTGAGAGCGAGATTAAAAGTCGCACCATATCTATGACTACGGTCATTATTATACATGAAAAAGAATAGAATTGCAAAAACCCCCAAGTAATACTTGGGGGTTTAAGTGTTTAACCATCTATCTAATATGGAGGTCAACATGCTTGTACCACGTCACATCTAAGTATTATAGCATATTATTTTTTAGTGTCCAAATAGTCAGATACTTTAATATTTAGTTGTGTTAGACAATCTTGTTGCTAAAGAACTACTTGATATCAACGATTATCAAATATCGTTTTTAAGAACTTTATCTACTTCAAGTAAAAAAATATCCAATAACAACATTTTTATCTAACAGAGCCAAAATTAAAAAAGATATTGAAATACTGAACGTTGTTCAGTATAATAAGAGTGTAGTAAGGGAATGATAAAAACGAAAGGATGATAAATATGTATAATAACAAAACTAAAATCAACAGATTTTTCTTAGCTAGTGAATTACGAGGAGCGTATCACTTAGAACAACTACAAGAAATGGGGTTAGTGTTGAGTCCTAGTGAAGATTTTACTCAAGATGAGATTGAAAATTTATGGGAAACATCGGATGGTTACGAACTTTTGAACGTATACGACGAAGATTGCGAAGATGTTTATAAGAAAGTTTTCGGAATGTAAGGAGTGTAATATGAATTGGTTAGAAAGTGAGTTAAATGTCTATAATGTAACTCGTTACCGCCTGTCTAAAGAGACGGGTGTTAGCGAGCGATATTTGAAAAAGATTATTGATAATGATATTCCGCTTGAAAATTTGAAGTACTGGCAAGCGCTAGCGATATTAGAGTTTTTTGAAAAAAGAAAGGATGGTGCGATTGTGAGCGATAATTCAACTTATCAACAAAATTGTCTAACACAGCGTAATATTTAATGTTTCTTCAATTTTAGCATGGTATCTTTTTTGAGGGAGAGATTTCCCACGTTCCCAACCAGTGATGGTAGCGCGAGAAACACCTAATAATTGCCCTAATTCAATTTGCGTTAGTTTCTTCTTTTTTCGGAAATTCTGTAACTGTTCGCTAAATGATAATTTTCGTTTTTTTACAATACGATAGATTGCTTGATGATTTTTAGGTTCGTCAGCAAAAAATAAATCTATTACTCTCACTAAATCCTTACTACCAATGACTTCGACTTTATCTCCAACTTCGATTTTTTTTCGCATATCTTTAGGAATATGCCAAATATATTCTTTAGGATATAAGTATTTTTTTCCTTGTTCATTAACTTTAATATGTTTTCCTTTGATTTTATTTGGTTGCATAATGATCCCCCTAGTCTTATGTTTATAGCAAATTATAACATATTTTTAATCAATAACTCTAAAAAATGGATAAATAAAAACTCTAGGGAGAGAAAGTCCTAGAGTTTTTATATTTTAATGTCGAAAATATAAAAAAATAGAGAGATCAAACTAGCAAGTTTTAAACTCACTAATTCTTAGAAAGCATAACACAACTTTATCAAATTGACAATAATCTACAATAAAAGATAAGATATTATTTTAGAAAATATGATATACTGGTAAATGGTTGGTAGGGTACACATGTATAGCATTGGAGATTAAAAGAGAGCCGATTAGGCTCTTTTTTAATACTCAAAATGATTAATATATGCAAAAAGTGATTATTTATGCACAAAAAATGATTATTTATGCACAAAAAATTTATTTTTCACTTGCTAAATTTTAAAAATAGGGTTATAGTTTTAATTAAGTTGTTATCAACAGATAGCAAAACTTACTAATTAGATAATCAATTTACAATTTAATATAAATTAATGAGATAAAAAAAAGGACTTCTTAATAAATCTCCAGTCGCCAAACTAAGTAATTTATAAGAAGCTCACCTCATGTCTTTATTATACTCTTTTTTAACGTGTTTTACAAGCATAAAAGTATTGTTTTTACGTTATTTTTGCAAGTTTTTTTGTATGTGAAATGATAAAAAAGTTTGCATTTAGTAATAGTAGTGTAATAAATCATGAAATAGACCATAGAAGTCCTTTTGATCCTAGTGATTGAAAGGACTTTTTTTGTGGAAATCCATGAAAATCAAAGAGATTAATCTAATAAATAACTAAATAAGCTGATGAGTGTGTGACGAGTACAAGCACAGGAATAGCAACGTGTGGTGAACTGGAGCCAAAGCATAACTCTACGGAAGTCTAGTCGTGATTAGTGGGTGGTGTTTTTATAAGTTTGACCTAAACAACCTCAAACTTTAGTCGTATGATAGACTTTAAATCCTATGTCGTGGTGTAAACCTTTAGAGATATAGAGTGCCTGTAACCCACATTACGTTAATACTAGGCGTATAAAAGCTAGTGGCACAAAAATATAGGGATTCAAGGTTGAGAAATCAACAAAAAGGTAGGTTCGACCGAAAGGTGGAGCTGATATATCAACGCTAGAACGTACAAAATTTACATAGAGATATTAAAGGACGTAAAATGTATTGTTGCGATAATGCAGAGGGATAGCGTGTCAAGATAAGGGCAACGAACGATCAAGACATTTTGAATAATCGAAAGAGTATTTAAAGAAGAGTATCAGAGTATAGACTTAGAACAGAAAAGTGTTCTTTTTTTATTTTTCTAACGCTTTGTAGGAGGAAGTATGCCTTAGAAAAGGCTTCTTGGTAACTTAGGATTGATGTGGATAAGTGAAATTGTAAAAAATATTTATAGATTTATTTTTTATGTATTTAGATCTTTAAATACGTTTATTGATATTCTTTAGTGAATATTGTATAATGATTAAGAAATAAAAAAGAAAGGACTTATAAACTATGGATGTTAGAAAAGTATATACTACTGTTGAAGTAGCAAATAAATTAGATATTTCACCCCAACATTGTTTGAAGATTGCAAAAGAACTGTATTGTGATGGTAAATTAAGTGATTTTGAATTTAGAGATTCAGGAAAACGTACTTACTTATTTAATGATAGTGCAATTAAAAAATTAGAAAATTACTTTAAAAATAAGAAACGATAGGAATATAAAAGAGGTGAAAGTTTAATGATAGCTCTTGATTATGATTATATATCATATGAGGAATTTTTAAGTTTTTCTGATTGTATTAATGATTATGGGAAGATGGAATATTATGATGGACAAATCATTTGTATGTCACCAACCCATCCAATGCATAATATTGTTCAAAACAAGATATTTTTACAATTAATGAATGCCTTATCTGAATCTAGTAAATGTAATGTGTTTACATCTGATGTTGCTGTTAAATTTGAAAATAAAGATGAAAAATACCAATTTGAGCCGGATATTATGATTTGTTGTGATGATAAATTTGATAAATCTATTTATATTGGCGTTCCAAAGCTAGTCATTGAAGTATTAAGTAAGGCTACTCAACATAGAGATCTAGGGATTAAGTTAGATGTTTATGAAAAATGTGGAGTTGAAAACTATTGGATTGTAGACATTAACAAAAAGGAGATTATCGTTTATAGTAATAATTTTAATGGTAAATTTAGAACTAAAATAATTCATGATTTAGAAAGTAGCGTTGTATGGAATCAGCATAACATTTCTTTAAAGGAAATATTTTAATTTACTATTGGAATAAAAAAAGGGTTCTATAATATTTGGTGTGGGTGATTCCCACACTTCTTTTATTTGGAATAAAAAATAAGTATAAAAAAAGAGACATCACGTCCC
>NZ_JAMQUS010000011.1:0-78750 GCF_025594995.1 Turicibacter sp. GALT-G1 | reverse complement strand
TTTGCCCACGGACTTCCTTCAGATTCCTCCTCGCAGAGGACACCCTTGTCTTAGGCTATGTACTTTCCGCTACTTGGACGTACTCGGGACTTTAACCCGTTAGATAATACCCATGCCGGGCGCACATAAAAAAAAACACCACACAAATGGTGGTGTTTCAAAATCAAAACTATTTAGTGTTGATTCCGTATTTTTTGTTGAAGCGTTCGATACGTCCATCAGCTTGAGCGAATTTTTGACGTCCTGTGTAGAATGGATGACAGTTTGAGCAAGTGTCAACACGAATTTCTTTCTTAACAGATCCGCTTTCGAATTCGTTTCCACAAGTTGTACATACTACGTTAATACGGTTGTATTCTGGATGGATTCCTTGTTTCATTCTAGTTCACTCCTTCGGCCCTGATTAATTGATTAATCAGAGAAAGTCTATATAACAATAGAATTATACTAAATTTATAGTACTGGTGCAATAAAAATTTTCATGAATCGATCAATTAAAATTTGACAATTGCTATGAAATTAGTTAATTGCAAATAAAGTACTCTATCTTAGCATTCCATTTTTATTTTGTTTTATTATTCTGTTACAGTTTCACGCCAAACTTTAGCACCGATATTGTTTAATTTTTGTTCAATATTTGAATATCCACGATCAATATGGTATGTATTTCCGATTTCGGTTACACCCTCAGCAATTAACCCCGCAATCACTAATGAAGCTCCCGCACGTAAGTCTGTTGCTTTTACGCGAGCAGCATGTAATTTTGTTGGTCCTTGAACAATCGCAGAGTTTCCTTGAACTTTAATATTTGCTCCCATTTTATTTAATTCGAAACAATTTTTGAAACGATCAGAATAGATTGTATCTGTTACCATTCCAACCCCAGTTGCTTGTGTTAATAAAGTCACTAATGGTTGTTGTAAATCTGTTGCAAGTCCTGGATAAGTACTTGTTTTAAAATCAACGGCTTTCATTTCTTTGCCGCCACGTACAATGACATGATCTGCATGAACATCAATATCCACACCCATTTCGCGTAATTTTGCAATTAACGCCTCTAAGTGATGAGGAATAATGTTATCAATTTTAACTTCTTCTCCAGCGACAGCTGCTAAAGTAATATATGTTCCAGCTTCAATACGGTCAGGAATAATTGCATGACGTGTGCCATGAAGTGATGAAACTCCCTGAATACGAATTTCACCTGTTCCTGCTCCTTTAATTTTAGCTCCCATACTATTTAAAAGATTAGCTAAATCGATAATTTCTGGTTCTTTCGCAGCATTTTCGATTATCGTTGTTCCTTCTGCTTTAACGGCAGCTAACATAATGTTAATCGTAGCCCCTACTGAAGCAAAATCTAAATAAATCTTAGCTCCTGTTAATTTCTCGGCTTTTAAGCGAATCGCTCCCGATTCTTGTGTAATAGTTGCTCCTAAAGCTTCAAATCCTTTTAAGTGTAAGTCAATTGGACGTGGACCTAAGTAGCAACCCCCAGGCATTCCAATCACTGCTTCTTTAAATTTTCCAAGTAAAGCCCCCATAAAATAATATGAAGCTCGTAATTTATTTACTGCACCCTCTACTAATGGTGTATTGATTAAATTTGTAGGATCTATAATTAACTCGTCATTATCTATCTTATATGTACCATTTAATTGTTCAATCATCATCCCTAGATGCTCAACATCGACAATCTGTGGAACACCTTCTAAAATAACTGAAGAATCCGCTAAAATGGCCGCAGGAATTAAAGCAACTGTACTATTTTTAGCACTATCAATTCGGACCGTTCCGTTTAATGGACGTCCTCCTTCTATTTTAATCACTTCCATCGACGCTCTTCCTTTCTGTTTTTACACGAATACCTATTGTATTATATCAAACTTTAGCCCAAGTTGTTAAAGATATTTTCACCTTTTATAGCGCTTAAGACATAATTTTCAAAAAATTTCTTAATTATCTATTATCTCAAGTAGATTCGACACGAAATCGCTTTTGATTTTTGTTAATTTAAATAATATTTTATCAAAATGAACCGAACGAAAAAAGAAGAAGAAAAGACCTCTGTAATCTAGGATGATTACTTAGATTCTTTTATGGTAAAGTAAATTTCAAAAATGCAATCTTTTCTTTAGCAAGAATACGCTTCTCACTTCATATTTTTCAACATTAATTATCTTTTCCTATCGACTTATCATTATCCTCTCTGCTTTTTCTTTTCATCTATTGTCACATCCTGTAAAATACTAGGTGATAGGAGGGATTTCATCTATGAGAAAACTTGAAGTATCAAGCATTATTCCAAAGATTGAATCAATGTGTATTGAAGCAAACTATAATGCAAGCTCATCACTTATGACGACATTAAGACAAGCTCAAGAAAACGAAAGTTCTACTCTTGGGCAAACCATCTTAAGTCAAATTATTAAAAATGATGAAATTGCAACAAATTCACAAGTACCGATGTGCCAAGATACAGGAATTGTTGTCGTATTTGTTGAGATTGGTTCAAGTATTCAATTGATTGGAAACCTTGAAGAGGCCATTCATGAAGGTATCCGACGTGGATATCAAAACGGTTATTTAAGAAAATCAGTCGTTGCACATCCTCTAGACCGTATCAATACGAAGGATAATACGCCAGCCATCATTCACTACCAATGGGTAGAAGGCGATGAATTAAAAATTACGATTGCCCCTAAAGGTGCTGGAAGTGAAAATGTCAGTGCGGTTGGAATGTTAAAACCATCAGATGGCTATGAAGGGGTTAAACAATTTGTCCTAGATACGATTTTAAAAGCTGGAGGAAACCCTTGTCCACCGATTATTGTCGGAGTCGGGGTTGGTGGGAATTTTGAAAAATGTGCCCTACTCTCTAAGCAAGCATTAATGCGTCCATTAGAAGATACATCATCAGATGAAATTTGCGCACGTCTTGAAAAAGAATTATTAACTGAAATTAATGAGTTAAATATCGGTCCAATGGGGTTCGGTGGAAGCACAACTGCATTAGCCGTCAAAGTTAATGCTTATCCATGCCATATTGCATCTTTACCCGTGGCAGTCAACATTCAATGCCACGCCTCAAGACATGTCACAGAAATTTTTTAATTAAAGGATGAGGACAATGAAAATTAACTTACCGTTAACAAAAGAAGTCACTAAAAACTTAAAAGCTGGGGATATTGTTGAATTATCTGGGATCATTTATACAGCACGTGATGCAGCTCATAAACGATTAATTGAACGTTTAGATGCAAATGAACCATTACCATTTGATTTAAAAGATAGTATCATTTACTATGTCGGTCCAACACCTGAAAAACCAGGTGCCGTCATTGGATCGGCAGGTCCGACGACAAGTTATCGAATGGATGCTTACGCACCGACCCTTTTAGATTTAGGATTAAAAGGAATGATCGGTAAAGGTCCACGTAATCATGAGGTAATTGATGCGATGAAACGTAATGATGCTGTTTATTTTGCAGCTGTTGGTGGTGCGGCGGCGCTTCTTGCTTTACATATTAAAGAAGCTGAAGTGATTGCTTTTGATGATTTAGGAACAGAGGCGATTCGCCGCTTAGTGGTGGAAGATTTTCCTGTTATTGTGGCGACAGATTGTCATGGTAATAGTCTTTATTCAACTCAAAACTAATCGAAAAAACTATTTGGAGGATTTATTATGAATGTTTTTGAACAATCGTTAGCATTACATGCACAGGCTCGCGGAAAAATCGAGATTAATTCAAAGGTTAAGGTTGAGTCGAAGGAAGATTTAAGTCTAGCTTATTCACCTGGTGTTGCTGAGCCTTGTCGTGTGATTTCAGCAAATGAAGACGAAGTATATACTTACACAAGTAAAGGAAATATGGTTGCCGTCATTACGGATGGTTCAGCTGTTTTAGGACTTGGAAATATTGGTCCGAAAGCCGCTTTACCTGTTATGGAAGGAAAGTCTATTTTATTAAAACAGTTTGCTGGGGTAGACTCTTTTCCTCTTTGTCTTGATACACAAGATCCTGAACTGATTATTCAAACTTGTAAATTGTTAGCTCCATCTTTAGGAGGAATTAATTTAGAGGATATTTCGGCACCTCGTTGTGTCGAGATTGAGCGTCGTCTAATCGAAGAAATGGATATTCCGGTTTTCCACGATGACCAACACGGTACAGCTATCGTTGTGAGTGCAGCTTTAATTAATGCTTGCCAGTTAACCGATCGTAAATTAGAAGATTTAAAAGTAGTTGTGAGTGGAACCGGAGCAGCGGGAAGTTCCATTATTAAAATGTTAAATCAATTAGGGGTTGGGGATATTATCGGTTACAACATTGATGGAATTGTACATCGTGATAAAATTGATCGCTATGACTTCTTAACAAAAGAGTTAGTTGAAATTACAAATAAAGAAAACTTCATCGGTGATGATACATTAGCCTCTGCGTTAGTCGGTGCTGATGTATTTATCGGAGTCTCAGTTGCCAACATTGTGACACCTGAAATGGTTCGTTCCATGAATAAAGATCCTTTCATCTTTGCGATGGCGAACCCAAATCCTGAAATTATGCCAGAAGATGCATTAGCAGGTGGCGCTTTAGTCGTCGGAACAGGTCGTTCAGACTTCCCTAATCAAATTAATAATGTTTTAGCTTTCCCTGGTATTTTCCGTGGAGCTTTAGATGCGCGTGCCACAAAAATCAATGAAGAAATGAAATTAGCAGCCGCAATGGCTATTGCCTCATGTGTCCCAGAAGAAGAGTTACGCGCTGACTTCATCATTCCTTCGCCATTTGATCCAAAAGTCGCTGAACGCGTAGCAGATGCTGTTAAAAAAGTAGCAAAAGAAACTGGCGTAGCTCGTATATAAACAATATAATCTATATCGCTTTGGAGAAATTGAATATCGCTTCGATTTGTTGTTTCTTATGAACCAGGAGGCCTAAGTGATAAGTTGCATATCGTTGTTGATACGCAGACTGGGATTAACTACATAAAGATTTGTTATGATCATGTCTCTGGTCTAACTCCTTTATTATATAAATCAGTCATACTATCAACGTATTTTAAGAACTTAGCTTGACTTAAAATCTCTAGATTATGTATTGGTTTGTATATAGATGCCGAAGGACAAGTTGTTGTGAAACCCATTGCTAAAAAATAATATATTAAAACAGCATGATTGATTATGCTGTTTTTTTTACTGAGAAGGAATTAAACGTGATGCAAAAATTTAGAGGATTTATTACTATGTTGAAAACAATATTAACCGTTAGATGATGTATTAAAAAAAGTTATCCACAACTATCCTATAATCAGATTTTTTGACGTTTAAATGTAAAACTAAATTTAGCTTCATATACCGAGATTAAAATGTCTAATTTAGAGCAATTTCCTCTGATTGTGAATAACTATTACGAGCTTCTTTCTTCTTCTGTACCTAAAAATTTAATTTACTTCCTACAATCACCCTATCGTACCTGTTAGGAAGTCGGGCATACCTTCTTATCACTCATATCTGATGCTAAAAAAGAAAAACTAAATCTTTCTATCCTATCGGTTTATGGAACTTATGACTGTTAAAAAAATCTTTATGATGAATATTGTTGAGAAGATGATTAACAAATAGCTGATACATACAGTCCACACCCAATTCATAGTGAGCATCAACCACAATGTGCATTTATCATGAATAAAGAAATGGAACCAACGAAAATCATTTGGTTAGGTGAATATGCCCATGAGTATAGATTCATTATTCGCTATCCACAACCACTAACTCATTTAACTAGGTATCAATATGAACCGTGGCATATCACCTATGTTGAGAAACCAGTAGAAGACCTGATAAAACAAAATCAAATTCAAATGTTAAAAAAATATAAAGTGAATTTTATGGATTATCGCTTATAAAAAAACTCGTCTAAAGACGAGTTTTTATTTTAGTGCGATTTCTTTGTAGACTTTTCCATCAAATGTTTTAACTTTAAACTGATCGTGATTTAAAATCCCATATGAATTTGGATGATTTTCTTTTGGTAAGGTTGTCGATCCTGGATTTAAGATGTACACACCATCTTGTTGTTTTAAAATTGGCACGTGGATATGACCAAAAATGAAGATATCACCTTCAATCAATGAGCTCGGAATTTGTTGATCATTATAAAGGTGTCCATGTGAGGCCATTAATTTACGATTTTTTAATGGAATAACGTTATAGTCTGCTGTAATGGGGAATTCTAACACCATTTGATCAACCTCACTATCACAATTTCCACGAATCGCAATAATTTGATGTTTGATACTGTTTAATAATTTAATAACTACTTGTGGATTATAGTCTTGTGGTAGCGGGTTTCTTGGTCCATGATACAATAAGTCACCAAGTAACACTAAGTAATCCGCTTGCTCTTCTTCAAAACGTTCTAATACTTTTTTTGCCCAATAAGCTGATCCATGAATATCCGATGCGAACATTAATTTCATCTACTTCACTCCCTCTTTTTTTCTATACTTATTATAACAAGAACCTTATCTCTTTTATGTAAAAATTAAAAAATTGTGATTTGTTTTTGATTAATAAACTAAAAAAGACGACTGGATCAATTACAATTTGTAATTCAACCAATCGTCTTTTAGAACTTTTCTGCTTCCCCTCAGAAAAGTTCTTTATTTATTTAATACTCCCGAAATAAATATGATTTTCTATCTAAAAAGGTTCATCAATTATAACAAGCTCATGTAACGTTTTAATTCCCATTCATGAACAGCTAAACGATACTCATCGTATTCAGCATGTTTCGCTTCAACGAATTTTTCAAAAATATGAGCACCTAAAGCATCTTTAATAACTTCATCTTGCTCTAATAATTTTACAGCTTCTGATAATGATCCTGGTAAAGCTGTAATTGAATGTGCATCTAATTCTTCTTGAGTCATTTCAAAGATATTTTCTTCAACTGACGCTGGAGGTGTTAATTTGTTTTTGATTCCATCTAATCCAGATGCTAAGATTGCAGCTAATGCTAAATATGGGTTAGCTGATGGGTCAACTGAACGTACTTCTAAACGAGTTCCCATTCCACGAGAAGCAGGTACACGTACTAGTGGCGAACGGTTAGATGGTGACCATGCCACATAAACTGGAGCTTCATAACCTGGAGTTAAACGTTTATATGAGTTAACTGTTGGGTTAGATACGGCTGTGAAGTTACGAACGTGTTTTAAGATACCAGCCATAAAATGATATGCTGTTTCACTTAATTGTAACTCTCCTTCTTTATCAAAGAATGCATTTGATCCATCTTCATTGAATAATGAAACGTTACAGTGCATTCCTGAACCGTTGATTCCAGCGATTGGTTTTGGCATGAATGTTGCATATAATCCGTGTTTACGAGCAATTGATTTAACAACTAATTTAAATGTTTGAATTTTGTCACATGCTGCTAATACATCATCATATTTGAAGTCGATTTCATGTTGCCCTGGAGCAACTTCGTGGTGAGATGCCTCAATTTCAAATCCTAATTTTTCAAGTTCGATTACGATATCACGACGGCAATTTTCTGCTAAATCTAATGGTGCGTAATCGAAGTATCCACCGTGGTCATTTAATTCACCTGTTGGTAATCCATTCTCATCTAATTTGAATAAGAAGAACTCAGCTTCTGGCCCTAAATTGAAACGAGCAAATCCTAATTCTTTCATTTCACCTAATACACGGCGTAAGTTAGAACGTGGGTCTCCTGCAAATGGAGTTCCATCAACATTATGAACATCACAGATTAAACGAGCAATTTTAGCTTCTCCTGGCGTCCAAGGGAAGATTAACCATGTGCTTAAATCAGGATATAAGTACATATCACTTTCTTGAATACGAGTAAATCCTTCAATTGACGATCCATCGAACATCATTTGATTGCTTAATGCTTTTTCTAATTGAGATAAAGGAATCTCAACATTTTTTACTACCCCAAATAAATCTGTAAACATTAAACGAATAAAGTTTACTCCTTCTTCATGTGCAATACGTAAGATTTCTTCTTTTGTTAAAGTTGCCATTTAGAACTCCTCCTCATAATCCATTAATAATCATTGATTTTCCCAATTATAGATACTGCCCTATTCTAGATAATGATACACTCAGTGATTGAGTCTGTTAATCTTATCGACATTGATCAAAATTAACAAAAAAGGGTTCACTAAACAAGTGTTAAACAAAACACATTGTTTAATGAACCCCATTGTTCATCATCTATTAGTTTAAATATTGTTTCTTAAAGACGCCTTTGTCTATGTTTCCATTATATGAGATTTCTCTAATAAAATCAACTGTTTTTTTTATAACTTTTTAAAATTCTCTCAGCAAGTTCTAACTTACTAATTCGTAGTTCCATACTACGTTTTTGAATATAGCGATGTGCCTCATCCTCTGTCATATTCTGATTTTGTTGTAACGCACGCTTAGCTAACCGTATAGTTTTCTCAGTTTTTTGAGCTTGTTCTAATTCGTTAACTTTTGATTCTAATTGTCTGACTGTTTGACCGTATTTCGTCAAGACACGTAGCATCGTTGATAAAACAATGGATTGAACCGGCTTTTCACAAAATTCAAAATACGGATCTTGTCTATAATAAAACTTTTGATAAGACTTTCCTAATAATAAAACTGCTTGACGTTCATGAATCAATGTTTCTACAAGTGATACAATACTCATTCCTGGCAAATCTTCATCCACAATAACTACTTCGGGTGCTAATGCTTTTGACCGGCGAATTAAATCATATCCATCCGTCGTTATCCCTACGACTTCATAACCAGAACTCGTTACTTGGGACCTAATTGTTGACACTAATCTCTCTGATTGTGATGCAATAATAATACGCTCTCCCATGAATCCACCCTTTTCTAGTTAGATAAACAATTCATTTTTCTCACTGTAAATTTATTATGTACTTGTCATTGTGACAAATACCTTACGTCATAACTAATAAATCTACTTATAATTATCATGCTCTCTATTTCATTCTTTGTCAATATTCACCCATCCTAAAATTGGAAAAACAAACAGAGACATAAATACATCTTATCAATTTTTTATAGTATTTTATAAATATTATCGTTTGTTAATAACTTAGTTAAAAATAGATTCCTTCTTAATTAGATATTATTGTCTATCATTTACATTTATAAAAAAGGAATCGAACATATCGATTCCTAATTAACTATTTTGTTAACCAACTTTCATCACTTGGATCTTTACGCCATGCCGATAATTTTTCAATTGATTCTTCAGAGATTTCTCCAATTTCTGCTGCAACTTCAACTAACGTTTGATAGTTACATAATGAAACATTTTTGCATGATGCTGCTTCTAAGTTCTTTAATCCTGTTTCTAATTCATATGAGAAGATAGAAACGATCCCTAATACATCGCACCCTAATTCACGTAAAACTTCAACAGCTTCAATTGAAGATTTTCCTGTTGAAATTAAATCTTCAACAACGACTACTTTCATTCCTTCTTTAACTAATCCTTCAACTTGGTTCCCACGGCCATGTTTTTTAGCTGATGAACGTACGTATCCCATTGGTAAGTCTAATTTATCTGCCATAATTGCAGCGTGAGGAATACCAGCTGTCGCTGTCCCCATTAACATTTCACACTCAGGATAATGTTCTTTTACAATTTCACATAATCCTGCTTCGATGTCACGACGAACTTCTGGATAAGATAATGTTAAACGGTTGTCACAATAGATTGGTGACTTAATTCCTGATGTCCAAGTGAATGGATTTTCTGGACGTAGTAATACGGCGTGAATATTTAGTAAATGTTTAGCAATTGTACGTTTCATAAATAAATCTCTCCTCATAGTTATAATATTTTATGAATCTTATAATCCAAGAAATTGTTTATTAATTAACTGATATGTTTCAACTGGGTTTTGTGCACGTGTAATTGAGCGTCCGACTACGATGTAATCTGATCCTAATTCTCGTGCTTTTTCTGGTGTGACGACACGTTTTTGATCATCTACACTGTCACTAGCCTGACGGATTCCTGGTGTACATGTTACGAAATCTAATCCTAATTTTTCATGAATTTCTTTTGTTTCTAACGCAGAGCAGACGATTCCATCTAGACCAGCCTCTTTTGTAAACTGGGCATATTTTAATACTGTGTTTGGTAACGTTTCATTGATTAAAATTTGCTCTTGCATAATTTCTTCACTTGTTGACGTTAATTGAGTCACCGCAATACATAATGGTCGGTTTCCACCTTCTGGTGTTCCTTCAATTAATCCTTCTACAGCAGCCTTCATCATTGGAATTGTTCCAGCTGCATGAACATTTACCATATCTACACCTAAGCGTGCTAAGTTTTTCATCGCACTCTTCACTGTGTTTGGAATGTCATGTAATTTTAAATCTAAGAAAATTTTATGGTTTTTCTCTTTTAAATACTTGATGATTTGAGGACCTTCTGCATAAAACAGTTCCATCCCAACTTTAACGTATAATGATTCTTCAAACTGATCAATGAATGCTTTTGTCTCTTCAAAATTTTTAAAATCTAATGCAATGATAACTGCTTTATTCACGTAGAACATCCTCCCTTTTAGTTGCTTTAATTCTAGTAACCCAATCTAATCTTTATAAAATTCAGAATAGTGCTAATCCCTATTTACCACTCAATTCAGCTTTTTATACACTCTAGCTTCAAGCTCCAGTCTTTTATACAAAAAAATCCTCTTTCAGCCTATGAGTATGCTAAAAGAGGATACACGAATTCCATAAAAATAATTGGGAATATATTAAAATATAAACGTGTTCTTCTCAGCCTCACGGGACCGAATTAAAGCTTTCTCAGTAATTATAGAAGATACCCTATTTTTTGTCAACTATTGAAGTAGTTTCTATCAAATTTTTATCCCTTTTTGAAAAAAAGTGTAGTCGATTACTAAACCTCTTTTATCATTTATTTATGAGCATATCCGACTGCATCGCTTAATTTTTCAAATCCGTATTTGTCTAATACTTCTGGTAAGCGGTCGATGATATCCACACATGCATATGGGTTGATGAAATTAGCTGTCCCTACAGCAACGGCACTCGCTCCTGCGTATAAGAATTCTAACACATCTTCTGCTGTCTCAATTCCACCCATTCCGATAATTGGAATGTTAACATTTTTATACACATCATGAATCATACGTAGTGCAACTGGTTTAATCGCAGGTCCTGATAATCCACCTGTTCCATTAGCTAAGATTGTTTTTCCTGTTTTTAAATCAAAACGCATTCCAAGTAACGTATTAATCATTGTAATTCCATCCGCCCCTGCCGCTTCAACTGCTTTTGCAATCTCAACAACATTTGTGACATTTGGGGATAATTTAATATAAACTGGAACACTTGAAACTTCTTTAATTGCTTTCGTTAATTCTGCGGCAACATTCGCATCTGTTCCGAAGGCAATTCCACCTTCTTTAACATTTGGACATGAAATATTGATTTCTAAAGCAGCTACATTTGGTGCTTTAGAAATTTTTTCAGCAACTGTAACGTATTCTTCTAATGTTTTACCTGCCACATTTGCGATAATTGGTAAATTATATTGTTCTAAAAATGGTAATTCACGCTCAATAATGACATCAACACCTGGGTTCTGTAATCCGATTGCATTTAACATTCCACCTGGTGTTTCAGCCACGCGTGGTGTAGGATTTCCAATACGCGGCTCATCGGTTGCAGCCTTAATCATGATAGATCCTAAACGTGACAAGTCATAATATTCAGCGAATTCCCGTCCAAATCCAAAGCATCCTGATGCTGGGATAACTGGGTTTTTAAGATTTAATCCTGGTAATTTAACTGCTAAACGATTCATTATAATGCAACCTCCCCAAGTTTGAATACTGGTCCTTCTTTACAAACACGAGCCATTTTCCCACTGTTTAATTGACAAACACAAGCATAACAAGCTCCAATTCCACATGCCATGCGCTCTTCAAATGATAAATATCCTTTTTTCGTTTGACCGAATTGTTCATCAATCGCTTTTAACATCACTTTTGGTCCACATCCATAAATCCAGTCGAAGTTTAATTGTTTGTCATTGATTAATTCAACAACATTACCTTTGTAACCATGACTACCATCCATTGTCGTGATGTATACGTCTGCATAAGCTTTAAATTCTTCTTCATAGAAAACATCAACTGAAGAAGCGAATCCTAAAACAGCGATCACTTTGTTACCTTTTGCATGTAATCGTTTGGCCATTTCGTACATTGGTGGAACTCCAATTCCTCCCCCAACTAATACAACTGTTTCATTTGCTTGAACATCTTCAATGTCGAATCCTGTTCCTAGCGGTCCTAAAATATCAACTTGTTCACCTGCTTGTTTTTGAGAAAGAAGTTTTGTTCCTTCTCCTTCTGCACGGTAAATCATCTTAAATTGATTTAACTCTTGATTAATCTCACAAATTGAGATTGGACGTCTTAATAGTGGATAAGCCACCTCGTTAATTTTAATATTGACGAATTGCCCTGCTTGCAGCATTCCTTGAACTAAGTTTCCACTTAAAATAATTTCATACACATTTTTTGCAATTAACTTTTGACTGACAACCGTCATATTCTGAACTTTACGCATAGATGGAACCCCCTATAATCTAGATTCTATTTAAATTAAACTTCTAACTATACTTTATTTAATTGCTTATTGAAACCGACATCTAAAAAGATGTCGGTTTTATAAACATTGGATTAGATAGCTGCGTCAATTGCAAAGCTCATTGATTCTAATACTTTATAAACCGCGCGCGCTGTATCTAATGATGTTAAACATGGAATGTTATTTTCTACCGCTTCACGACGAATTAAGAACCCATCTGTGATGCGATCTTTTTTACTTACTGAGAATGTATTGATAACGAATTGAACTTGTTGTCCACGGATTACGTCTAAAACTGTTTTACCTTCTTCACCGATTTTTGCGATTGGAACAGCGTAAATTCCGTTTTCATGTAATAACTTACAAGTTCCTTCTGTTGAAATTAATTCATATCCGATTTCAGTGAATTGACGTGCTAGTTCTACTGCTTCTTCTTTATCTTTATTTCCAATGGTGAATAAGATGCGTCCATGTGTTGGCATCTTCATACCTGCTGCAACTAACGCTTTGTATAATGCCTTTTCTAACGTACGATCCTTACCGATTGCTTCCCCTGTCGACTTCATTTCTGGGCCTAAAGAAATGTCTACTTTACGTAATTTTGAGAACGAGAAGACTGGTGCTTTAACATAAACACCTTCAGAATGTGGATGATATCCTGTTTCATATCCTTGCTCAACTAACGATTGCCCTAAGATTGCCTTTGTTGCAATATTAGCCATTGGGACGTTTGTGATTTTACTTAAGAATGGTACGGTACGAGATGAACGTGGGTTAACCTCTAATACGTAAACTTCTTCTTCTTTCGTCACAACGAACTGGATATTTAATAATCCGATGATTTTTAAACCACGAGCAATACGTGTTGTATAATCGATTAATTTATCCATAACTTCTTTTGATAACGTTTGTGGTGGATAAACTGCCATTGAATCCCCTGAGTGAACTCCGGCGCGTTCAATGTGTTCCATAATTCCTGGAATATAAACATTTTCTCCATCAGAAATCGCATCGACTTCAACCTCTTTACCTGTTAAGTAACGGTCGATTAAGATTGGATTTTCCCCATTTTCTTTTAATGCCTCTTTCATATAGCGTTCGATTTCAGCATCATTATCGATGATTTCCATCGCACGTCCACCTAATACATATGAAGGACGTAATAAGACTGGGTAACCGATACGGTTAGCAATTTCTTTTGCCCCTTCAACTGATTGGCAAGTTGCTCCTAATGGTTGAGGAACTTCTAAATCTTTTAATAATTTTTCGAATTGATCACGGTCTTCTGCACGGTCAATATTTTCTAAAGATGTTCCTAAAATTTTAATTCCACGTTCTTGTAACTTAGATGCTAAGTTAATTGCTGTCTGTCCACCGAACTGAACGATCACTCCTTCAGGTTGCTCTAAGTCAATCACATGCATAACATCTTCGATTGTTAATGGTTCAAAATATAATTTATCTGAAATTGAGAAATCTGTTGAAACTGTCTCAGGATTATTATTAATGATAATTGCTTCATATCCTGCTTGTTGAATTGCCATTACACAGTGTACTGTTGCGTAATCAAACTCAACCCCTTGTCCGATACGGATAGGTCCTGATCCTAATACAACAACGCTTGGTTTATCTGTACGTTTTGATTCATTGAATGTTTCGTATGTTCCATAGTAGTAAGGTGTTTTTGATTCAAATTCTGCACTACATGTATCTACCATTTTATAAACTGGCATTAATGATTTTTCTTTTCGGAAGTTGTAAACATCTAATTCAGTAGAATTCCAGTATTTTGCGATTGTAATATCGGCAAACCCTAAACGCTTAGCTTGTCCTAAAATGTCTAGGTTCCAAGGATTTTCTTTTACAACTGATTCGAAATCGATGATTCCTTTTAATTTCGTTAAGAAGAATAAATCAATTTTTGTGACGTTGTGGATTTCTTCGATTGTTGTTCCACGGCGGATTAACTCACTGATCACGAATAAACGCTCATCATCTGCAAACTTCGTACGTTTCCATAAGATTTCATCTGATTCTTCTTTTAATGATTCTAACTCAACATGATAAACCTTTGTTTCTAATGAACGAACAGCTTTTAATAATGACTCTTCAAAGTTACGCCCAATTGCCATAACCTCTCCTGTTGCCTTCATCTGAGTTCCTAAACGACGATTAGCTGAATTGAATTTATCAAATGGCCAACGTGGGATTTTAGCAACAACATAATCTAATGCTGGCTCGAAGCAAGCATAAGAAACACCTGTCACTGGGTTGATGATTTCATCTAATGTTAAACCTACAGCGATTTTTGCTGCGATTTTTGCGATTGGATATCCTGTTGCTTTAGACGCTAAGGCTGATGAACGAGAAACACGAGGGTTGACTTCGATAACATAGTAGTTAAAGCTATTTGGATCTAAAGCTAACTGTACGTTACATCCACCTTCGATTCCTAAAGCACGGATAATTGTTAATGAAACATCACGTAACATATGGTATTCACGATCAGCTAATGTTTGAGATGGAGCGACGACGATAGAATCTCCTGTATGAATTCCAACTGGATCAAAGTTTTCCATGTTACATACGACAATCGCATTATCATTTGCATCACGCATCACTTCGTACTCAATTTCTTTATATCCCGCAATTGATTTTTCAATTAAACATTGTGTAACTGGTGATAAATTTAATCCATTTTCAACAGTTGTACGTAAACCTTCTTCATCTTCTACGATTCCTCCTCCGGTTCCACCTAATGTAAAGGCCGGGCGAACGATAATTGGATATCCGATTTCATTTGCGAAGTCTACTGCTTCTTCAACGGTATTAACAATTACCGATTCTGGAATTGGTTGGTTTAATTCAAACATTAATTCACGGAACATGTCTCGGTCTTCTGCTTTTTTAATGGCTGCTAAATCTGTTCCTAAAATTTCAACACCACATTCTCTTAAAATTCCATCCTCTGCTAATTCAACGACTAAGTTTAATCCAGTTTGTCCTCCAAGTGATGGTAAAACGGCATCTGGGCGTTCCTTTCGGATAATTTTGCTTAAAAATTCTTTCGTTAAAGGTTCCATGTAAACTTTATCAGCAACTTCTGTATCTGTCATAATCGTCGCTGGGTTTGAGTTAACGAGAATGACTTCATATCCTTCTTCTTTTAAAGATTGGCAGGCTTGTGTTCCTGCATAGTCGAACTCTGCTGCTTGCCCGATGATGATTGGTCCTGAACCAATAACTAAAATTCGGTTAATATCTGTACGTTTTGGCATCCTTGCTTCCTCCTAATTTCTCTATTTCATTATAAAAATTATTTTAAATTAGCAATAAAACGATCGAATAAATAACTTGCATCGTCTGGTCCTGGTGATGCTTCAGGGTGGTATTGAACAGTAAATGCTTTATATTCTTTATGTTTTAATCCTTCAACTGTGTTGTCATTTAAAGCAACATGAGTGATTTCTAGTGGTGTATTTTCAACTGATTGACGACATACTTCATATCCATGATTTTGAGAAGTAATGTGAACTTTGTTTGTTTCTAAATCTTTAACTGGATGATTACATCCACGGTGTCCAAATTTCATTTTCTTCGTGTCTGCACCATTTGCTAACGCGAATAATTGATGCCCTAAGCAGATTCCCATTAATGGATATTTTTCCTGAACTTCACGAATCATTGGTAAAGCTTCAACGACATCTTTTGGATCCCCAGGTCCGTTACTTAAAACAACTCCATCTGGATTTAAGTGATCGATTTGAGAAGCTGTCGTATTAAATGGGACAACGATGACTTCACATCCACGTGCTGTTAAGTCACGGATGATTCCTTTTTTCACACCAAAATCAACTAAAACAATACGATGTCCCTTTCCTGGTGCTGAGTAAACCATTTTTGTTGATACCTGTTCAACATGACGATCTAATACTGGTGTTGCTTTTAACTCTGCTAAAATTTCTTCATTACTTTTATTGATGTCTGCAATCATTCCACGGATAGCTCCATGCTCACGAATTTTAATTGTTAAAGCACGAGTATCCACATTACATAAACCTGGTACACCTTTTGCTTCTAATAATTCGCTTAATGTTTTTGCTGAACGCCAGTTTGATGGCACTTCACAATACTCTTTAACGATTAAGGCTGATGCTGATGGTGAGAATGATTCAAAGTCATGATCATTAATTCCATAGTTACCAATTAAAGGATACGTCATCGTAACCATTTGTCCAAAGTATGATGGGTCCGATAAAATTTCTTGATATCCTGTCATCCCTGTATTGAATACGACTTCCCCGGTCATCGGTTCAAGGCATCCAAATGCTGTTCCTAAAAATACTGTTCCATCTTCTAATACAAGTTTACGATTATACATCATTTAACCCTCCTATTAATTCACCTGTTCGTCTTTGTAGACCACTTTGCCATCTACTAATGTCATCACTGGCCATCCCGCTACACGGTAACCATTAAATGGCGTATTCTTTCCTTTTGATAAAAATTGAGTTGAATCAATTTCCATCTCTTTATCTAAATCGATGATGGTAATGTCTGCTACTGCTCCAACTTCTAATTTTCCGTATGGTAAATTGAAGATAGTTGCAGGCTTTGTACTCATACAATCAATTAATTGTTTTAACGTCATCTTCCCTGTTTTAACGAATGTCGTATACATTAATGGAAAAGCTGTTTCTAATCCGACAATCCCAAATGGTGCTGTTTCAATTCCCCATGCTTTTTCATCTTCATGATGTGGAGCATGATCTGTTGCAATAACATCAATTGTTCCATCTAATAAACCTTGCACACATGCTATGCGATCAGCATCAGCACGTAGTGGCGGATTCATCTTGAAGTTTGGATCATCGTTAACGATGTCTGTATCACAAAGAATTAAATGATGCGGTGACACCTCAGCAGTCACATTAATTCCTTGGGCTTTTGCAAATCGAACTAATTCAACACTTTCCTTCGTACTAATGTGGCAGATATGGTAATGAACCCCCGTCGCCTGAGCTAACATAATATCACGAGCTATTTGCGCTGATTCGCTAACTGATAAAATTCCGCGATGTCCATTTGCTTTTGCGTATTCTCCATCATGTAAATATCCACCGAATAACAAACTATCATCTTCACAGTGTGCAACAATTGGTTTATTCACAGCCTTGGCACGTTGCATCGCTTGATACATTACACCCGCTTCTTGAATTCCACGTCCATCATCTGAAAACCCTAAGATACTTGTTTCTGATAAAGCCTCAACATCAACAATCTCTTGTCCTCTCTCACCAAGGGTGATAGCTGCATACGGGAAAACACGTACTTGTGCCGATTGTTGTAATAACCCTTCGATATAGGTCACACTTTCCATTGAATCTGGGACTGGAATCGTGTTTGCCATCGCTGCAATCGTTGTATATCCACCACGTGCGGCAGCTTTCGTTCCTGTTTCAATTGTTTCTTTTCGCTCATACCCTGGTTCTCTTAAGTGAACATGAACATCGATTAATCCTGGCGAGACTAATTTTCCTGCTAAATCATAAACTTGTGCCTCAGTATTTTCAATACATTCAGTCATTTCAATAATGATTCCATCTTTGACTAAAAGGTCAACAGCTACTAATTCATTACTCTCATTGATTTGTCGCCCATTTTTTAAAAGAATCATGACACTTCACTCCCTACTCCATAAGTTTCTAATAGTATTTAGCCCTACTACTTGAATTGAACTATTATAACTTTTACTCTTATATCATCTAGTTTCAATTTACCCTACCAGCGGAGGATAGCTACGATCTTAATCTACGTAGCCCAGGGATCCCACCAACACTGCCATTCGAATAAATACCCCATTACTCATTTGTTTGAAGATTCGACTACGTTTACATTCAACGACATCGTCTGCAATTTCTACTCCGCGGTTAAATGGGGCTGGATGCATAATGATAGCTCCTTCTTTCATGCGTTTTTCACGTTCAACCGTTAAGCCATACTGCTTATGGTATTCTTCTTTTGTTAACTGCATTCCACCGTGATGACGCTCATGTTGAACACGAAGTAACATGATAATATCCATTTCTTCTAGCACCTCATCTAAGTTCTCCCATGCGTATCCTTCTTCTTGGAATTGTTCAGGAGCTACTAAGTGAACCTCCATTCCTAATCGGTTCATGACCTCGATATTTGTGTGAGCTACACGAGAGTGCGCGATGTCACCAACGATTGCAATTTTTAATCCTTCAAATTTACCGTACTCTTGATAAATCGTTAATAAATCTAATAATGATTGGGTTGGATGATTTCCACTTCCATCTCCTCCGTTGAAGATTGGAATGTTTAAATTAGGAATTAATTCTTCGAAGTAATTATTTTGTGGATGGCGAATTACCACTCCATCAACTCCAATTGCTTCAAACGTTTTGACAGTATCGTATAACGTCTCACCTTTTTGAACACTTGACGTTTCAGCTGTGAAATCCATTGTTTTTAATCCTAATTTTTGTTCTGCCATCATAAATGAGTATTGCGTTCGTGTACTCGGTTCAAAAAAGAGATTAGCTACCACTTTTCCTTCAAGTTGTGGAATTGTTTCACCAGATGCATAACGATTGGCACGTTCTAAAATTTCCATAATTTCTTCTACTGTAAAATCTGACAATCGTGTTAAATGTTTAATAGCACTCATAATTTCACCCTTTTTTATATAAAATTAAACAATATTCTTCCTTTTTTAACAATATTTTCTATAAAAATGTTTATAAAAAAATCAGCAAAGAAGCTGACTTTTTTTATAAAGGACTAAATAGCTGTTGTTTGTTCCTTAGTCATTACTGTTTCTGAAGTTGTTGATTCTTCTCCAACTACTTCTAATTCAAATTCAGTTTTGTTAGATCTTTGTCCATAAGAGGCTTCTTTATCTGGTAAGATTAAGTGTAAGATCACACCAATAATTGCGGCTAATGCCATTCCTGATAAAGTAATTTGACCGATGTTGATTGTTAAGCCTCCAATTCCTACGATTAAGATAACTGCTCCAATAATTAAGTTACGTTGACGTCCGAAATCGATTTGGTTATTGATTAAGACGCGTGCCCCTGATGAAGCGATAACTCCGAATAGAAGAATACTTACTCCACCCATTACAGCACTAGGAATTGTTTGAACTAATGCGGTAAACTTACCAATAAATCCTAAAGCAAAGGCTGTCACAGCTGCTCCACCGATGACCCATACAGAAGCAACTTTTGTTAATCCAATGACTCCTGTATTTTCACCATACGTTGTATTAGCAGGTCCACCAATAAATCCAGCGAAGAATGTTGCTACTCCATCACCGATTAATGTACGATGTAACCCAGGATTTTTTGTTAAATCACGCCCGACGATTGATCCCAAAACTAAATGATCTCCAATATGTTCTGTAATTGTTACAATGGCTACTGGCACCATGATTGCTGCTACTTCTAAGTTAAAGACTGGTTTTGAGTGTAAGAACGCAAAATTAGGCATAGCGAAGAGGCTTGCTTCATTAACTGCGCTAAAGTCGACTAATTGGAAAGCGACAGCTGAAATATATCCCACAACAATTCCGCTAAAGATTGGAAGTAGTTGTAATAACCCTTTTGTATAAGTTGAGACAATAATTGCTGTTAATAATGTAATTAAGGCAACCACTATATGTTCTGATGCCATGTTAACAGCTGTTCCTGCCAAACTTAACCCAATGACCATAATTGTTGGTCCGATAACAACCGGCGGTAAAATTTTATTTAACCAATCTGTTCCGATAAACTTAATGATCAAAGCAATCACTAAATAAACTAGCCCAACCATCATTAATCCACCCATTACGGCTCCGTAATTTGGATGACTCGCAATTGAACCATCTGCATTCAAAGTTGCTCCAAGAGCTAATGCTGAAGTAATTGGGGCGATATAAGCAAATGATGATCCTAAATAAACAGGTGATTTCCCTTTTGTAACAAATAAATAAAATAACGTTCCAATTCCTGATGATACTAATGCTAAACTAACTGGTAGTCCTGTTAACATCGGAACAAGTACTGTTGATCCAAACATGGCTAACACGTGTTGAATGCTTAACGCAATCCAATGTGCTACTTTCGGTTTTTCATGCACATCTAAAATTAATTTCTTTTCCATTATAATTCCTCCTTAGATGACTTATCCTATCGGATATCCTTACTTAGAAAGAACACGAAGTTGGTAATAAGTTAGTTTAGACTAGTTAAGTTCGTTCCTATAAAAATTCGTAAAATTCTGCAAGATTGCTTACCTAGTATTAGTCATATTAGAAACAAGATATCATTCCAATCTAGCTTCGAGCAGCAGATTTTCTACCAAGTCACCTCATGTCATTAAACTCAAAATTCGAGTTTAGACTACGAACTACGACCTGTATGAAATTTCAATTGCCACTTTCAGCTTTTTAAATAAAAAATCCTCTTTCAGCTAACTTAGGTAGGCCAAAAGAGGATACACGAATTCCATTAAAGGAAGATATAGTTCTATTATCTTTTAAACGTGTTCTTCTCAGCCTCACGGGACCGAATTAAAGCTTTCTCAGTAATTATAGGAGAAACAGGAAAAAAAGTCAACCTTTAATCAATTTTAATCACAATATTCGACTCTATTTTTTATTTAGGCTTGTCCCTTCCATTCATTCAAAAATTCCTCGACGAACGTCACCATGAATTCATGGCGCTGATTAGCGATTTTTTTCGCTGTTTCTGTATTCATTAAATCTTTTAATTTAAATAATTTTTCATAAAAATGATTAATAACTGTTCCTTTATGTTGGCGATAAGCCGTCTCATCTTCAAACTCCATTGGTAGGATATTTTCATCATACATTTTAGTTCCTCTTGATCCACCATACATAAATGTTCGACCAACTCCAATTGCTCCAATGGCATCTAATCGGTCCGCATCTTGAACAATTTTGGCTTCAAGTGTGTGAACAGGTTCACCTGTTCCCCCCTTATAAGAAATATTTTCAATAATGTAGAAAATTTCTTTAAGCTCTACTTGGCTACATCCAAGTGTTTGCAAAAAGATTAATAATTTAGCCTGTTGCTCTCTTGAATCTTCAAATAACTTGGAGTCAATGACATCATGAACTAACGCTGAAATTAAAACGACACGTTCATTTCCACCCTCTGATTTTAAAATAGCTTTAGCATTTTTATAAACACGAATCGCATGATCTAAACTATGACCACTCGTATCTTTGCCTAGCTCCTCTTCTAAAAATTCAACAATACGTGGATAGACTTGTTCCATTTTATTCAGTCCTTTCATAGATGCTTGATTAAACTTATTATATCACCCTCACTTTAAAACGTCTTTTAAATTCATCAAACAAAAAAAGGAAGTCACTAAAGACTTCCCTTAAGCTGTATATGTTAAATAATGATAAAGCGCACCTATTAAATTCGAATCATTTCTAAACGTACATGGAACTACTTGGACACCAGGTTTATAGTTCCCAAAATTATCTGAGAAACTATCCACATTTTTTCTAATATATTCTAGCAATAATGGTTGAGCACTAATTCCCCCACCAATGGCCACACGCTGTGGATCAATTACACATTGAAGGTTAACAATTTGTGCTGCGATTTGTTTTGTAAATTCATCTAAAATTGCTAAAACTTCTTCATCTCCTTCATTTGCTTTTTCAAAGATGAAATAACCATCCACCTCATCTGGATTTAACTGTTTTACTTCAGCCACTTTACTTGATAATTGTCTTGCTCCACCGCTAAATCCCCACGTATATTCACCATCATCTAATTTTTGATTATTTAAACGCATTGAGCTAAACTCTCCTGCAAATGATGACGAACCTTTATGAACCTTACGGTTAATGACAACCCCTCCGCCAATACCTGTTCCAAGAACAATGACAATCGCATCATTCACATCTTGCAAGCTACCTCTCCACACTTCTGCTAAAGCTGCACATTTCCCATCATTTTCAATTGTGACCTTAACAGGACAGCGCTCTTGAATTAATTTGACAATTTCCACGTCTGTATTATATCTTAAAAATCCTCCACTATAAGCATAACCACGTTCAACATCTAAAACCCCTGGCATACTAATGGCTATTCCTTCAACTTCATCTTGATACTGATCATACAAAGAGCCAATAACTTCAATTAAACTTTCAACTTTATCAAGTGGTGTTTTAACACTACCTTTTTCTAAAATGGTAGCTTCTTCATCCATTTTTGCATATTTAACTGCACTTCCACCGATATCTAAAACTAAATACTTTTTCACGTAAAATCCCCCTCACTTAAAAATGAATTCGTTTACAGGGTTATCATATCACTTTAAGTCAGCAAAATTTCAAGCATTTTGTTAGTTTTATCTAATATTTAGTAATTCATTCGCACTCTCTCTATATTATAAGGATAAGGTTTATCATCTGCTTAATTGAATAGCCTCACGTTTTAACCATTCTAAAGCTTTTCCTGTTAAATGAGGAGATAAGGTTTCGACTACTTTTTGATGATACTGATTAAACCAAGCTAATTCTTCATCATTTAACATCTCAACAATGATTGCTTTTGTATCAATTGGGAAATACGAGATCGTTTCAAACTCATAAAACTCTCCATATTCAGTTGCACATTTTTCAACAACGAGTAATGTATTTTCAATGCGAATTCCATGGCGACCCGCTTCATAAACCCCTGGCTCATTTGTTGTCATCATTCCTGGTTGCAGAGGAACAGTTTGTGTTAATCTAAATCCTTGTGGCCCTTCATGAACACCACCAAAGTAAGAAACACCGTGTCCTGTTCCACAACGATAATCTAAACCATGCGACCAAAGTGGCTGGCGTGCTAAAATATCTAAATTTCCTCCTGAGCATCCTTTTTGGAAGACTGCTTTACTCAAATTAATATGGCCTTTTAACACTAGGGTATAATGAATTTTCTCTTCTTCTGTTAATTCACCTAAGACAAATGTACGTGTAATATCTGTTGTTCCATCTAAATATTGACCTCCAGAATCAATGAGTAAAAACCCTTTTTTCTCAATCAGTGAGCACTTTTCTTTTGTCGGATTATAATGCATCATCGCCGCATTTGCACCATAAGCAACAATGGCCCCGAAACTTGATCCATAGTTTAACGGCTGATGTCGACGATAAACTTCTAAAATTTCACGCACATCGTATTCTGTCACTAATTCCCCAGCATCTAATTTTTCATAAATCTCTTGCATGGCACCGACTAAGGCACAACTATCTTTGACTTGGGCATTGTGGGTATTTTTAATTTCGGTTTCATTTTTGACCGCTTTTAAGTTGTTTACAAGATCAAATCCCGCTACAACTTCAGCCCCTTCATGATTAACTAGCACATGATATAAATAATAATTCACCGTCTCAAGTGGACATAAAATACGCCCAGACACAACAGATGAGGCCAATATCTCATCGATTTCATCGTACTCCTTCAAGGTCACTCCATTAGTTGTTAAGTAGTTAGTCACCTCATCTGATAAGCGATGCGAATCAACAAATAAATAAGCTGACTCTTCTAATACAAGTGCATACGATACCACTAACGGATTAAATAAAATATCATCCCCACGAACATTAAATAACCAAGCGATACTTCCTAATGACGTTAACACATATCCGTTTAAGTTTGATTTTTTCATCTCTTGACGAACCATGTTTAACTTATCAGCACAGCTGTATCCCGTATATTTGGTCTCATGAATAAAAACATCTGTACTTGGAATCGCTGGACGATCCGTCCAAATTGAATCTAATAAGTCATGTTCTCCACAGACTTTGATTTTTTTTGGCTCAAATGTTTTTAACATTTCTAAAACATTTGAAGCGGCTAATACTTTTCCATCAAACCCCACACAACTTCCTTCCTGTAATGTATTAGCTAAATACTCAGTAATTGTCGGGACACCTGATTGTCCCATTTTAAATAATTGAACTTCACTACCAGCAAGCTCTGACTCTGCCTGAATAAAGTAACGACCATCTGTCCAAAGTCCACTTTCTGTCTCAGTAACAACTAGTGTCCCTGCTGAACCTGTAAATCCTGATAAGTAGGCGCGTCCTTGCCAATGTGTTGCGACATATTCACTTAAGTGCGCATCTGCACTCGGAATAATGTATGCTTGTACCCCAATTCGTTTCATTTCTGTTCTTAATGCTTTAATCTTTTCATTGACGTTCATAGTTTTCTCACTCCTTATTCACGTTAAGAAGATTGTAGCACGTTTCCTATCAACAGTCATTTATTGGAAAAAGAAAAAACGACTAAATCGTCGTTTCCTCAAAGACAATTATTAATCACGAGTAATAATGACCGATAATTCGGGATAATTTCATCTTCACCTAAAACGGTAACAAAGTGTGAGAGGACGGGTTTACACTGTGCTAAAACATCCTTTTCAAGTTGTTCTGGCAACACATTTAGACAAATATCTTTCACAGCATCTCCTGTCCATTCACTTGGAATTTGATCTCGAATCGTATACATCGCTAAGACAAATGTTTGAGTAATTAACTTATATTGTTCCTTCGCTTGTTCACTCAAATCATCAAGTGCTTGTTGGATTTGAAGCGTATCTGTAATTTGGTCTGCAAACATAATTAACTTATCAATATCTGACTGTTCACTCTCAATGACTTTAACTGTGTTAGAACTTGCATTCTGTAATTCTTCAAAAATATATTCGGCAAATTCATGAGCTCGCGCTGTATGATAATCGATAGAAAGTTTTACATCAATTTGTTTACAAACATCTTCAAGTAGTGCATAAGTATCTTCATCCTCTGCAATAATTTCACACGGTCTAATTTTAAGTTCAAGAAATTGCTTTGCTAGTTCTGTAACAGTATCTGTCAAGTAAAGCGCAGCTGTTTCCTGAACATCCAGATAAAAAAGTTGTCCTTCTTCAGAATCGACAAGTGCAGTAACAAGCATAAAAAATGGTTGGCCAGAACCGACCTCAACGACAGGATTAGGCAAATAAAACTGAATTGCTTCTAATGTAATTAGTAATTTAGGTAGCTTCTTCACTCGATAAGCTAACAAATCATTTTGAAAAATAGTTTTCTTAGGAGTAGGTGCTTTCTTATACAATGTAGCATCGACAAAAGTACCTTCCCATCCTTTTTCTTCTGTATAATATCTTAAATAATATTTACTATCATAAATCTCTGGAACTTGTAGATCTTTCGTCAACTCTAATCTTGCGATAATCATTGCTTGCTCTAATGCTTTCGTTAAAAATCGACATTGCCACCCATCCGTTAGATACCATGAATAAATTCCTGGATGATGATAACGAAATCTTGGACATTCATTTTTCCCTTTAAACTGATAGCCTAAAAACATCGCCTGCTCATCATCATGCTCTGTCAAAGTTTCTGGGTTTTCAAAGCTGACGGTTAAACAATTTTTCTTAACCTCTGCTTTCATGAAAATATGATCCATATACGCTAAACTCGCCTTATCATATAAATAGCGATACGATTGATAACCGGCCTCTCCTAAATAGACTGATAATGAAAAATGCTCTCCCATCATTCCCATAATGCTACAAAATCCATCTATATCTCTCTCATCATCGTGAATGATAAATACTTGAGAGGCATACATCCATTTCCATGGTTGTAATTTTCGAAAAGCAATTGCTGCTTCATACAATTTGTGCAGCTCAACATTTGTCGCAATCCCCATTACACATCACCCTCTCTATGCCCATTTTAAATCCCTCTACTTAAATAATATGTCGTTACATCAAGAATCATGTTAAATTAAAACATTTTCACATTTAGGGGGAATTTTAACACGATTTTTATTGAATTAGACCTTGTTTTAACTTATAATACGGGTATTGTAGGTATTTTATAGCATTATTTAGTTTATAGTATTGTTGATTATATTCTCATTATTTAACAATATACAAAATACACATTAGGGGAAAGAAGGAATTTAGTTGAAAAAGAAGTTAAGTTTAGTACTATGTTTTGTATTAGCAATTGGACTATTATCGGGATGTGCAATTTCACCAGAGCCAATTACTGCAGAGACAGCGTCTGGATTATGGGATAAAGTTTTCGTTTTACCATTAGCTTCATTTATTACATTACTTTATAAATTATTAGCTAATAACTTAGGTTTCGCGATTATCTTAGCAACAGCAATCGTTCGTTTAGTATTAATGCCATTATATTCAAAATCAAATAAATCAATGGCAGTTATGCAAGAAATCCAACCAGAAATGCAACGTATTCAAAAGAAATACGAGAACAAAAAGGATCAAGCGTCTCAAGTTAAAATGCAACAAGAGATGATGGAACTTTACAAAAAATATAACTATAACCCTATGATGGGATGCGTGCTACCATTCTTACAAATGCCAATCTTCTTAGCATTCTACCAGGCTATTTCTCGCCATCCATTAATTAAAGATGCTGGTGCAGCTGAGTTCTTTGGAATCAATTTAGGAGCAACAGGTACAATACCAAACTACGTTTTAGCATTCATCGTGGCTGGATTAACAATTTATTCTCAACGTTTAATGAATAAAAACATGGCTGCTAACATGAATTCTCAACAAAATCAAACAAGCAATATGATGATGAAGGTTATGACTTATTACTTCCCGTTTGCAATGTTCTCAATCACGATTGGGACACCATTCGCATTCGGTTTATACTTCTTAACTGGACAAATTATGACAATCGTTCAATCGTTAATCTTCAAACGTCCAGGAGCGAAAAAATAATAATGAATTTTAAAGCTTATTCTATTTGGAATAAGCTTTTTTTATAGCTAATCATCTCCACCCAACACCGATGTGACGAACTGGCTCTAGCAATGTCCTTAATTACTGTTTTATATGATATGTCTTTCATCTTCTTAAAATATAGCTACCAGTTGTATAACAAAAAAATTATAAAAGTATTGTATGTTCGGCATATTTAGACACATCCTAAAAAACTCTAATGTTATATTATCTATGACACAATGATTCAGAAGATGAAAAATCAATTAACTCTATAGATAAATAGAAATGTTTTTCATCTTTCTAAGTCAGTCTTAGTAATTAACCGTGTTCGATATTAAGGCATCCTATCGTCCAGGGGTCACCTAGTGATTTCTGAAAGAAATCTATTCCTCAACTGCTAGGGCTTGGGTCACCTAGCGATTTCTGAAAGAAATCTATTCCTCCATTACTAGGGCTTTAGTTTTTACACTGTGAAAAACTTATCTGAACTTATATATTTAATTTAGACAAAATCACATGTGGCGATATCCATTTATTGATCTTATTTTTTCAATTACAGTGATTTTATTCATAATAAATGAAAAATAAATTTCCTTTATGACAGTATTTCACCTTAAGAGAAAGAAGGCATTCAATTGAAAAAGAATTTTAGCTTATTATTATTTTTAGTTTTAACCATTGGATTATTATCGGGATGCAGTATTTCAACCGAGCCTATTACAGCCGCAACAGCAACAGGACTTTGGGATAAATTATTCGTATTACCACTAGCTAACTTTATTACCTTTTTATATAACATCCTTAATAATAATCTAGGTCTTTCGATTATCTTAGCAACAGCGATTGTTCGTTTAGTTTTAATTCCATTATATTTAAAGTCAAATCAATCAACCATGGTGATGCAAGAAATTCAGCCAGAGATGGAGAAAATGAAAAAGAAATACGAACATAAACAAGATCAAGCTTCCCAAGTTAAAATGCAACAAGAGATGATGGAACTTTATAAAAAATATAATTTTAATCCTATGATGGGATGCCTATTACCGCTATTACAAATGCCAATTTTCTTAGCATTCTATCAAGCCATTTCTCGCCATCCGTTAATTAAAAATGCAAGTGCTAATGAGTTCTTTGGAATTAATTTAGGAGCAACAGGAACGCCGGCAAACTGGATTTTAGCTCTAATCGTTGCAGGTTTATCCATCTACTCTCAACGTTTAATGAACAACAATATGGCAGATACTATGAAAAATTCTCAACAAAATCAAGCGAATAATACAATGATGAAAGTTATGACTTATTACCTTCCATTTGCGATGTTCTCGATTACAATTGGAACACCATTTGCATTTGGTCTATACTTCTTAACAGGAGCCATCATGCAAATCATTCAATTTCTTATTATCAAAAAGCCACAACGAAAAAAATAACAATAAACATTAAAGCTTATTTTATTTGAAATAAGCTTTTTTATATTCTTTAACCACTTAGGTAATCTTTAATGAAGCACAAAAAGCTATCATCTATTTGATAGCTTTTCATTAAGAATAACTTTCAGTGACACATTTTTGTAAGTGAATATAATTCGGAATGAGTTCTGCTTCTCCAACGACATCTAAATAATGAGTGAGAATATCTGGGACAATCTTTAACTCTTCTTCTGTTAATAAGCCAGGTAAGACCTCTTTACACGCACGTTCCACATTCTGTACACTCCAATGATCTGGCAATTCTTGAAAATGACCTAACATAACAACATGAAATAACTCAACTATATTCGTAAACTGCTGTTTTACCCCTTCTGGTAGATGGCGACTTAAAGCATCACACTCTAAAATATTTTGACAGATTTCCCTACTTGTTAATAAAACTAAATCGATATTTTCTTCAATATCTACTTCCATTGAGGCATCAAATTGCTCTTCAATCTTCATTAAATCACAAACAAAATCTGTGGCTGCCTCTAGCTCTGGAACTTTCATAAGTGGAATTTTTGTTTTATCTGAAAAATCTTTAAACTGTCTTAAAACCGCCTCACAATCCGTGACTAAGCATTGGGGTTTAAACTCTAAATCTTTTATTAATGTATTGGCGAATCGAGATAAAATTGTTTCTTGACTTTCTAAGCTAGGGCTTGACATTTCTGCAAATACTAATTGTTTCGTTTCCTTTTCTAAAATAGCCGTAATCATCGGATAGTATGCTCTTGAATCCCCCTTCTCTTCAATAGGACGAGGCATTAAAAATCGCGCGATTTCAAAAACCATATTCGTACTTGGAAGTTTAGAAATACGATAAGCTGCTAATTCATTTTCATAACGTACCCCTGTCTCTTTCATTTGCTCTAAGAAGACAGATAATGAAATTTTTAACGTTTTCCAATTCCCTTCAAAATCTTGTAACCTCATTAAGACCTGATCATCTTCTAACGTAAATGAAGGCGTTTCTTTAACCAGCTCTGCTAATTCACCCACTTGTTTTAATGCCTGTGTTAAAAAGCGGCACTGCCAACCACCTGTCAGTGAGATTGGGACAAAACCAGCTAAACAATCTCGAAATTGTGCTACAACCTCTCGGTTACGTAACTCTGAAACTCGATTAAACCCCACTGATAAACAAGTCTCTCGAGATAGAAGACTATCGAGTGTTTTATCTTCAATCGTCAATTGGTTAAAGTCAAGCATTTCGATATAATGACGAAGCCCATCAATGCCAAGATAGACTTTTAATCCTCTTTCATCTGATTTATTTCCAATAATGCAGCAAAATCCCATAATATGTGTTTCAGGATCTTCTACCACTAATAACTGGTATTCACTGATCCATTCCCAAGGCTGCAATCTTTCAAATTCATCGGCCGCTTCATATAATGATTTCAATTCTAATTTAGTCGCCTTCACCATTATCTCTCCCTTAATATTATTTTCTATATTATGGTATTTTTTATTTGTTTTTACACATACTAGAAAAATTATTAATGTAAAAATGTAATCAAAGGATAGGCTTAAAATAAAAATGCATCTTTCTTGCGTTATATTTGCTTGTGATTTATTTTATATTTAGAAATAAATTAAAATTCTCACAATATCATAATTGTAAAATCAAGTTATCCTGATAATACTATTTCTTAGGTGAATTAAACGATCCATTAAATATCTATTGCGAGCTAATCTATTTCTTAACTTGACTATTGGAGGGACCATATGATTCAATCTGTATTATTAAAAAATGACGTATATTGGTTAGGTGTCTTAGACCCAAATCTAGATGTCTTTGATATCATCATGGAAACAAAATACGGGACAACTTATAACTCTTATTTAGTAAATACGACTGAAGGAGCTATTTTAGTTGAAACAGTAAAAGAAAAATTCTTTGATTCATACTTACAAAAAATCGAAGAAGCAATCGGTGATTTAAGTCAGATTAAGTATATTATTACCAACCACACTGAGCCTGATCATGCAGGTTCAATTGGACGCTTAGTTAAATTAATTCCTGGTTTAACAGTCATTGGTTCTAAAACAGCCATCACTTATTTAAAAGATATTTTAAATATCAGCTTTAACTATTTAACAGCTGACAGCTTAAAAACATTCACACTTGGAGAGAAAACATTCGATTTTATCCCAGCTCCATTCTTACACTGGCCAGACTCAATGTACACTTACCTCAGTTCAGATAACGTGTTATTCACATGTGATTCCTTCGGATCCCACTATAGTCCAAAACACGGAATTAAGTTATCGGAAGTGCCTGCAAGTGAAGAGGAAGCTTTCCAAGATGCTCTACTTTACTACTACACAGCCATCTTCTCACCATTTAAGCCATACGTAATTAAAGCCATCAACAAAATTAATGATTTAAAATTAGATATGGTTTGTACCGGACATGGCCCAGTCTTAGATACACGTATCGATGAAATCATCGAAACCTATCGTAACTGGTCAACTCCTGCTAAAAAAGAAGGACCTAAAAAAGTGGTCATGCCTTACGTATCAGCTTACGGATATACAGGTGAATTAGCCGAAGCTATTACAAAGGGAATTCATGAAGTCGATCCAACGATTCAAGTCATTCCTTACAACTTAGATATTTTAAATTATCCACAGAAGAAAGATGAAATCTTAGCACACTTTGCAGATGCAGATGGAATCTTACTTGGTACATGTACCATTAACGGAGATGCGCTTCCAATTATTTGGGATTTATCAATCAACTTAAACCCAATCGTTCATGGTGGAAAAATTGTGTCCGCCTTTGGCTCATACGGATGGAGCGGAGAAGGTGTGGATAACATCATGGACCGTTTACACCAACTTCGTATGAAAGTCATCGATGGATTCAAAATCAAATTCCGTGCATCTGAAAGTGAAACACAAGCAGCTATCGATTTCGGTAAATTATTTGCTAACAGCTTATTAACAGGAAAAGTCCCAGCTCGTAAAAAAGAGACAGGAGCCGCTCTAACTGCAGAAGAATTAAATCCAAGTGGTAAAGTTGTATTATGGCGTTGTATCATCTGTGGAGAAGTTTACCCAGGTGTTCTACCACCAGAAGTTTGTCCTGCGTGTGGAGTAGGTTCTGATTTATTCGAAATTTATGAAGAAGAAGTAATCAACTTCAAATCAACAGCTGATGAAAAATTCGTCATTGTTGGTGGTGGAGTTGCTGCTGTGACAGCTGCAAATGCGATTCGTGTTCGTAATGAAGTTGCATCAATCACAATGATTAGTGCAGAATCAAGCTATCCATATTACCGTCCTGCTTTATCAGATTTAATCGTGAAAGATGTTCCAGCTCAGGAGTTTAACTTAAACCCTGAAAATTGGTATACCGAGAATCATATCAACGTTCAATTAAACACGAAAGTAACAGCATTAAATGTAGATGAAAAAGTATTAACGCTTGAAGATGGAAGTACAGTGGCTTACGATAAATTAATCTTAGCAACGGGAACTTCAAACTTCATCCCACCAATCCCTGGCACAGAAGCAGAAGGTATCTTCTCAATTAAATATAAAACTGATGCATTAGCATTACGTAATTATGCAAAAGGTAAACAAAATGCCGTTATCATCGGTGGTGGCGTCTTAGGATTAGAGGCTGCTGATGCATTACAAGAATTAGGATTAAATATCACGGTATTAGAAGTTGCTGATCGTTTAATGCCTCGTCAATTAGATGAATCTACTTCATCATTCATTTCAAACATTTTAGCCGAACGTAAAATTGATGTTCGTACAGGTGTTCAAGTTCAAGAAATCATCAATTCAAATGGTCAAGTTAGTGGCGTAAAATTAGCTGATGAAACAATCAATGCTGATGTGGTTGTGATCAGTGCCGGTGTTCGTGCAAATACACAATTAGCAACGATGGCTAACATTGAAACTAATCATGGGATTGTGGTTAATAATCAAATGCAAACATCAGTGGCTGATATCTATGCTTGTGGGGATGTTGCTGAATTTGAAGGGATTTCAACAAACTTATGGGCACCTGCTATCGATCAAGGTAAGGTTGCTGGTATCAATGCTGTTGGCGATCATGCAGAATTCTCTAATAAGGTGGAGCCATTATCATTAATCGCCTTCGATACAGAAGTCTTCGCAATGGGGACATATCCAACTGAAAATATTGAAGAGTACCAAATCTTATTAGACTCTAATGCAAAAACGGGTCACTTCAAAAAATTATACTTCAAGGAAGATGAACTTGTTTATGGTGTCTTATTCAAAGATATCTCAAAAGCAAGCGTGTTATTAACAGGTGTTCGTAACGGTGACGATTATGCAACAGTTGTTTCAAAATTATATCGTTAATTTAAAAAGGAGCTGTCTCAAAATAGCTATAAATAGTTAAAATTCGTTATAGAGAGCATCTCTTTGAATCATAAGTATTAAAATAACAAAAGGACTCTGTAGTCTACGAAAACATCTTAAATGGGCCGGGGAAAATAATTTCCCCATAAATAGCGAGCAAGCTCGCTAATCATCCCATATTTTGAGTTTTCTTGACCTTAGAGTCCCTTTTTAATACTTATTAAAAAGAATGATGAAGTTTTATTAGTTCTATAAGTTAGGATTCACTGATTACTTTAATTTTTTCTCTAATAAATGACACACTTTTTTGAAACTTTATATATTCATCTTGTACTAAAATCCTCTTCAATGAAGTAGAAATTTCATTTTTGATGATTAATAACCGATGCATTTCTTCTATTAAAATAAATTTGATATGAAAATTTTCATGATTTGAATGAGCCAATTAGTTTCAAAACCGTTGTGCCGCTTTATAGGAGAGAAAATATTTGCTAATCAGGGTATTTATATTATAGAGACCCTCTCTCTTCATATGAAGTGAGAATGGGAAAGATAAAATATCTTTGACGTGAGATGACTAGCGGCTAACCCCGCTAGTTATGCGTGAGTCGCCGACGGAATAAAGATACTAATATCGTCCCATTCTAACTTAAAAGGGGCCATCTCATTTTGAGATAGACCCTTGCTTATTTATAATATTTAGCCAATACATGACTTAAAACAAATGAATTTTTAAATAGTCCAAGCTCTTGTTGGCAATCTAAGTAAGCTTTAATTGATGAACCAATGTACGGTCTATAATCATTTTTGACACTTTCTTCTAAAAGATGAGATTGAAGTAAAGCTTCAAATCCTTCTTTACTCCACTCACCAGGAAGTTCATTAAACTCTTTATATAAAAATAAAACCGAATAAATCCAAATATCTTTCAATGCCGATTTTTGAATAGAAGTTAGCATTTGCCCTAAATCAGTCTCTAACATGACTTCATATGATTGTTCTGCAGCTTGAATAAGGTGTAAAAATGCTTGTTCTTCACCATTTAAATCTCCCATTTGAGTGGATAGAAATGAACTCATAAAAGCATCAGCTGCAACAGTCGGACCTAAATCACAGTCAATGTTCGCTTTCTCACAAAAATCACTAATTAAATCTAATAGTATTTCATCAGATACAATAATTTCACGCGGTCGGAATTGTAATCGAGTCAACATTAAATCCGCTAAACGATCACTGACTAACTCTAACTCTTCGCGAGTTGACTTATAAATTTCACCTGAATAAACTTCCCCACTTTCATGGTTAATAAATGTAGTAAGCAGCGGGAACAATTCACGATTATTTTCTTCATCCCAGAGTGGCGTAGGTAAATAAAATTGACTTCCTTCCATGATGACCGGTTGTTTAGGTAGCTTACTAACTCGATGAGCTTTTAATTCATTTGGATAAATGAAAATCTCTTCTTCACCCAGTAGTTCATCTTCTTCAGTATAGGTAAGTGTCCACTTCCCATTCTGAACACTTATTGTCAAATAAAAGTTTTCACGCAAATCAATTTTTCCTTGATCAAAATCAGTCAGTACTTGTACTAATTGATCTAAGTACATCGTTAATAATCGTACATCTTCATCTGTTTCAAGTAGCCAAGGCTTTGATCCTGGAAACAATCGTCTTAAAATGGGCCACTGAGCTTTTCCTCTAAAACTCATGCCCACTGATTTAATCCGTTCATAGTCCTCTTCAAACAGTTCATCGCGATTCGCATAAAGTAATAGAAATCCCTGTTGGCGATATGAGGACTTAATATAATTCATATCCTCTAATTCTTCAAAATCATAATTTAATGACTCTAAGTAGGCACGCATTCCGGCCTGTCCATGCAAAATATTAATCATTAACGTTCCATCTAAGGGGTCTTGTTCAACCACACAATAGCCCATCATCTTTGTAACCGGATCTTCAATTAAAATAATATCTTGATTGCTCCAAAATTCCCATGGATTTAACTTTCTCAATTTCTTACAAACCTCATACAAACGTGTCCACAACGCTATACTATCTTTGCTCATCATCTGACTCCTTCTCACATGTTTCTTTTATTATAGGTAGATTCTTAAAAAATTAACGCTATTTTTCATGCAAAATAAAAAGCAACTCTATTTTGCAGTCACTTTTCTATCCATCTTAATAAATTTTTGCTTCTATCGTTAATGTGTATAAAGGGCATTTGATAATTTTAAATCTGATATGCTAACGTACATCTCTTTGATACAAGACTGTCTTTAATTAAGGAGTTTTTTCATTCAATCATTTTAATCACTTTAGCTGGTACTCCTGCGACAACGGTATTGGCTAAAACATCTTTTGTTACGACTGCTCCCGCTGCTACAACGGCATTTTCCCCAATTGTAACACCCGGCATAATAGTCGCCGCCGCACCTACCCAAGCATTTTTCTTAATTAAAATTGGGGATGAAATAGTTGAGTGTCGACGATGAGGTTCTAATGGATGATTAATCGTAATTAAATTGACTTTTGGCCCAATTAAAACACCGTCTTCTAATGTAATTCCTCCCCGATCCATAAAGGTACAACAATGATTGATAAAAACATTTTTACCAACCCTAATATTCTTTCCAAAATCAGTATAAAACGGAGGGCGAAGGCGGAACGTTTTCTCAACTTCTATCCCCGTCAATTGAGAAAATAAACGTCTAACCTCCGGTTCTTCATGATACTTATTATTTAATTCAAAAAGAAGTTTTTGTGCCTCATCTATCATTTCACGAATCTTATGATATTCTGGATCCTGATGTGAGATTTCCTCCCCTAATTTATCTCTTTCAAAAATATCCCTTGCTTCCATCCTATTTCCCCCTTTGAATCTCCAATATCCACAGGTTATGATTTTTGAATCTGTCTCTAAATTGATTCAACCCATTTAACCCGGAACACCTTTATTCAAAATAAGTTCAATTTAATCAACTTAGACTCATTCTTACTGATCAAGCTTCTCTCTTCTTTTGGTTGATTTAATAAAGTATTGTTTTAATGTTTCTGCATCATTATCATAGATTGATTTCTTTATTAAATCTAATTCTAATTCAAAACGATTAATAGCGTTTAATAGATGGTCTTTGTTGCCTAAAAAAAGTTCACTCCATAAATCTTCATTAATATTAGCGATTCGAGTTAGCTCTCGATAACTATCCCCGATGAAACTTCCTGTATCTCTTCCTTCTATATCACTATTAATTAAAGCAACTGCCATTGCATGAGGTAATTGAGAGGTAAATCCTATCATTTCATCATGAAAGTCTGGTGTTATTCTTCTTACTTTTTTAAAGCCTATTTCATAAGCTAAATTCTCGATTAATTCAATATTCCTTTCTTGATTTCGAGGGGTTGGTGTAATCAGATAATTAGCTCCTTTAAAAACACGACTTGATGCAAAATCAATCCCTCTTTTTTCTCTTCCTGCCATCGGGTGTCCAAATACAAAATCAACTTCATTAGGTAGTATCTCTAAAATATCATTAATGAACATTCCTTTAACACCTGTTGCATCCGTAATCACACATCCAGGTTTAAAGTTATCTCTATTGCTCTGTATGAATGATTTCACTAACTTAGGATAAATAGACAAAATAATTAAATCAGCTTGCTTCAAAAATAACTCACCTGTTACCGATCCATCCTTAATTAACCCCATCTGTTTAGCTTTTTCTAGCGTCTGTTTATTCGTATCTATTCCATAAACTTGTTGATAACTCGCTTCCTTAAGAGCCATCGCAAACGAACCACCAATGACCCCTAAACCTACAACCACAATATTCATCCCAAGATTCCTCCTTTTTAAAATTTACTTCCTAAATTAGGTCAATCTCACTCCATCCTCCATGGTAACGTTTATTATCATTCCCATCTCTTTACAAATAAACTTCCATCACCATATTTCATTATATGGACAATGTTTTAATCGATATTCCTTTATAACTCTAACAAAAAAGAGCCTTTCGGCTCTTTTTATTAATGTTTATTAAAACTTACTTTCATAATCATAGATTACTCGTAAGATAGCTTCCATATCATGTACCATTGGCATTCTAGGGTTAGCTGGTGTACATTGATCTTCATATGCATTCATGGCCATACGATGAACAGATTCTTCCCAAGCTTCTTGATCAATACCTTGCGATTTGATATTAGCAGGAACTCCAACCTTTTTGCATAATTCTTCGCAAGCGTCCGCGAACATTGCAACACCTTCCGCTGGTGTTTGAGGATTTAATCCAATTAATTGAGCAAGTTCCATGTATTTCACATCTGCTTTATAGTTTTCAATTTTAGGCCAAATATTTAATTTTGTTGGAATCGTTCCATTATATCGAATGACGTGTGGCAATAAAATTCCGTTAGTACGTCCATGCGGTACATGCCACTCTCCACCAATTTTATGAGCTAATGAGTGGTTCATTCCTAAAAAGGCGTTTGCAAACGCCATCCCAGCGATTGTCCCAGCATTATGCATTTTTTCTCTTGCCTCTGGATCATTTTTACCATTTTTCACCGATCGCTCTAAGTAATCAAAAACTAATTTGACAGCTTGTTTTGCCAATCCATCTGTAAAATCAGAAGCCAAAATTGAGACATAAGCTTCAATGGCATGCGTTAAGACGTCAATTCCTGTATCCGCAGCAATTGAGGCTGGCATACTCATAGCGAACTCTGGATCAACAATCGCAACGGTTGGTGTTAAAGAATAATCAGTTAATGGATATTTCTTATTCTCTTGTTTATCGGTAATAACTGCAAAAGGTGTAACCTCTGATCCGGTTCCGGATGTCGTTGGAATACAAATTAATCGGGCTTTCTTTCCTAACTCAGGAAATTTAAATGCACGTTTTCTAATATCCATAAACTTTTGTTTAATATCATCAAAATTCACTTCAGGATGTTCATACATAAGCCACATAACTTTTGCAGCATCCATTGAAGATCCACCACCTAATGCAATAATCACATCCGGTTGAAATTTTCTCATTAATTCAACACCTGCATTAACGGTTTCAATACTTGGATCCGGTTCGACATCAAAGAATAGTTCTACATTAACTTTATTACGTCGTCTTTTAATCACATCTTCAATTTTATCCACATATCCCAGATTGTACATTCCTCGATCGGTTACAATCATGGCCTTCTCCATTTCTTTCATATCTCTTAAATAACGAATTGAATTTCGTTCAAAGTAGATTTTTGGAGGAAGCTTCATCCATTGCATATTATTGTTACGTCTTCCGATACGTTTAATATTTAATAAGTTGATTGCACTAACGTTATTAGAAACTGAATTGTGACCGTAAGAACCACAACCGAGTGTTAATGAAGGAATAAAGGCATTATAAACCGAACCAATTCCACCAAATGTCGATGGGGCATTTTCAATGACACGAATCGCTTTACATTTTAAACCGAATTCAATTGAAATCTCATGATTTTGAGTGTGAATCGCAGCTGAATGTCCTAATCCATTAAAAGCTACCATGGCCGCTGATTTAGCAATTCCATCTTCCGTCGATGTTGCTTTTAAAACAGCTAAGACTGGGGATAATTTTTCTCTTGTTAATGGTTCATTTGGTCCAACCTCTTCACATTCAGCACAAATAATTTGAGTGTCGTCTGGAACAACGAATCCTGCTTGCTCAGCAATCCATGTCGCAGGTTTACCAACAATAGCTGGATTTAATCGAGCTTCGTTGACTTTATCACTATAAGCAGTACATCCAAACATGTATGTTTCTAATTTAGCTTTTTCTTCATGATTTGCAAAATACACTTTGAAACGGCTCATTTCTACTTTAAATGCATCATAGATTTCTTGATCAACAATAGCCGCTTGTTCAGAGGCACAAATCATCCCATTATCGAATGATTTAGATAATACGATATCATTAACTGCTCGTTTTAAGACACAAGATTTTTCAACATAAGCCGGAACGTTACCTGCACCTACCCCTAAAGCTGGTTTTCCACATGAATAAGCCGCCTTCACCATTGCATTACCACCTGTTGCTAAAATTGTTGCAACACCTGAGTGGTTCATTAAAGCATTTGTCGCATACATTGAGCGCATTCCTAACCATTGAATACAGTTATCAGGTGCTCCAGCTGCAATAGCTGCATCTCTAATGACCTTTGCCGCTTGTACCGAACACTCATATGCCGATGGATGGAAAGAGAAAATAATTGGATTTCTTGTTTTTAAAGCAATTAATGATTTAAAGATAACGGTTGAAGTTGGATTTGTTGTTGGAATAATTCCACAAATAACACCAACTGGTTCAGCAATTTCAGTAATTCCAGTTAGGGGATCTTCATTAATAATCCCTACCGTTTTTAAGTGACGAAGGTTATTTGTCACATATTCACAGGCAAATAAATTTTTAACAGCTTTATCTTCAAAGACTCCTCGTCCTGTTTCATTCACTGCTGCTTCCGCTAAAACCCCATGTTGATCAAGTCCTGCAACCGAGCATTTTGCTACAATATAATCCACAGCCTCTTGATCAAACGATTCAAATTTTTCTAAAGCAGCTAACGCATTTTGAACTAATTCATCTACATGAGCATCAATCTGTTCATTTGTCCATTCTTGAACTGGCTTCACTTCTTGTTCTACTTTGTTTTGTTCACTCATCTTTTAAAATCTCTCTCCTGTCTTTTTAGTTTATACACGCTAGATATATTAAAAAATGAGAGCCATTATTCCAACTTCAATAAATTCAATTCACTGCTATTGAAAATTCTAGTAACTAAAGACAAAATCCGCTATCGATTGAATAATAAACATGATACTTTTAATGACTTATGCTCAAAAGTAACTCTTTCGTGTCTAACTTATCTATTCCTAAAATGTTATTTATAAAACTATAAAAAAAGAGCCTTTCGGCTCTTTTTTGATTATTCCCACTCGATTGTTGCAGGCGGTTTTGATGTAATGTCATACACTACGCGGTTAACGTGTGCCACTTCATTTACGATACGAACTGAGATTTTCTCTAATACTTCAAATGGGATACGTGCCCAGTCAGAAGTCATTCCATCGATTGAAGTTACGGCGCGAACAACGACTGTGTAATCATAAGTACGCTCATCGCCCATAACACCCACTGATTTGATGTTTGGTAAAGCTGTGAAGTATTGCCATACGTCGCGCTCTAATCCCGCTTTTTTGATTTCTTCACGTAAGATGAAGTCTGAATCACGAACGATTTCTAATTTCTCTTCTGTGACTTCTCCTAAAACGCGAATTCCTAATCCTGGTCCTGGGAAAGGTTGACGGAAGACAATTTCTTCAGGTAAACCAAGTTCTAATCCTAATTGACGAACTTCGTCTTTGAATAATGTGTTTAATGGTTCGATTAACTCAAATTCCATATCTTCTGGTAATCCACCTACGTTATGGTGAGATTTAATTGTTTGAGCTGTATCTGTACCCGATTCGATAATATCTGTATATAAAGTTCCTTGTGCTAAGAACTTCATGTCTTTTAATTTAGCTGATTCTTCATCGAAGCAGTAAACAAATTCGTTTCCGATGATTTTACGTTTTTGTTCTGGATCAGAAACTCCTTTTAATTTACTTAAGAAGCGCTCTTGTGCATCGATTTTGATGAAGTTCATATTGAATTTTCCATCAAATGTTTCAACAACACTTTCAGCCTCTCCTTTACGAAGTAATCCATGATCAACGAACATACATGTTAATTGATCCCCAATTGCGCGGTGAATTAATGCTGCAACTACTGATGAGTCTACTCCCCCACTTAACGCACATAATACATTGTCGTTTCCAACTTGTGCACGAATTTTTTCTACTTGGTCTTCAATGAAGTTTTTCATTGACCAGTTTGCTTGTGCACCACATACGTTAAAGATAAAGTTACGTAACATTTCTGTTCCATGTACTGAGTGTTGAACCTCAGGATGGAATTGTACTAAGTAAATATTGCGCTCTTCACATGAAGCTGCAGCAATTGGACAAGAGTCACTACTTGCATCAACAACAAATCCTTCTGGTAAGTTTGTTACATGGTAACCATGGCTCATCCATACGACTTGCTCTTCTGGTGTTCCTTGGAATAACTTGCTGTTATTCTTAATTGTAATTTCAGCTTTTCCATATTCACGTTGCTCTGCACGTTCAACAGTTCCACCATGCATATGAGTTGTTAATTGCATCCCATAGCAAATACCTAAAATCGGTAATCCTAAGTTAAAAATTTCAGGGTCTACTGTAAAAGCACCTTCTTGAGTGACACTGTTTGGACTTCCACTGAAGATAATTCCTTTTACATTAGACATTTTTTTGATGTCTTCAGCTGTTAATTTATGTGATTTTAATTCACTGTATACTCCAAATTCGCGAATACGTCGCGCGATTAATTGATTGTACTGACTACCAAAGTCAAGAACAATAACTTGATCATGTTGCATGCCTTTCACCTCTTTTTACTAGTATGACTATTACAATAAAAATTTATAGGTCATCACCCTAAAAATTTCTTATTACGATTATATAGTAAAAAATGAACTTTCGCCATCAAAATTAAGACAAAACGTTCACTTTTACTACTAATTACGACAAGATACCACTTTTAAATCTCCCAAATTTAAAAGTACCCAAAACGAAATTACGCTAATACGAAATGGATTAAGAAGATAACTGATAATACCCACATCACTGGATGAATTTCTTTTTCACGGCGTGCAGCTACCATCATAATTGGATATAATAAGAACCCAGATGCAATCCCTTCTGCGATTGAATATCCTAAGACCATCATAATGATTGTTACAAAGGCTGGAATTGATGTCTCTAAGTTCTTCCATTCAATATCTCCTAAAGAAGATGCCATTAAAATTCCGACTGTAATTAGTGCTGGTGCTGTTACTGCTGATGTAACAACTGATAATAATCCTGAACAGAATAACATCACTAAGAAACATAATGCTGTAAACACAGAAGTTAATCCTGTACGTCCACCTGCTTCAACTCCTGTTAATGATTCAACGAATGAAGTTGTTGAAGATGTTCCTAATACTGATCCAATAACTGTTGCAGTTGAGTCGGCTAATAATGCTTTATCTCCATCAACTAAATGACCTTTTTCATTGACTAATCCAGCACGAGAACCAACTGCCATTAATGTTCCTGCTGTATCGAAGAAATCAACAAATAAGAATGAGAAAATAACTGGAATCATTTCTGCTGTAAAAATTGATGGTAATGCTTCAAATAATGCTCCGAATGTTGGCTTTAAAGATGGAATTGGAGCAATAATTTGTGTTGGTAAATCAACAACTCCTAAAAAGATTCCTACAACAGCTGTCACAATCATACCGATAAAGATCGCTGCCGGTGTTTTACGAACTAATAAAATTAAAGTTACAATTAAACCGATAACTGTAATTAAAACGTTAGGATCTGTGAAGTTACCGATTCCGACTAGCGTTGCATCATTATTCACAATAATTCCTGAGTTTTGGAATCCTAAGAATGCAATAAAGAACCCAATCCCTGTTCCAACCGCATGTTTTAATGACGTTGGAATACTGTTAATGATTAACTCACGTAATCCTGTTGCTGATAAAATAATAAATAAAATTCCTGAAACAAAAATCCCTGCTAATGCTTGTTGCCAGCTATATCCCATCATTAAGACAACTGTATAAGCGAAGAAAGCATTCATTCCCATACCTGGTGCTAATGCCACTGGGAAATTTGCATAAAGTCCCATAATTAATGTACCCACAGCAGCTGCTAAAATCGTTGCAGTGAATACCGCTCCTGTATCCATCCCCGATGCTCCAAGCGTGTTTGGATTAACAAAGATGATGTAAGCCATTGATAAGAATGTTGTCAATCCGGCGATAAACTCTCTTGAAACCGTTGTACCACGCTCTTCTAGTTTGAAGAATTTGTTCATATAGGTTACTCCTCCTAATTGTTCATTCTTCTCTCGACTGTTTGTTTAAACAACTATAATGACCATGAATTATCTAAATTCCTACTCCCAATAGTTAGATATGAAATGGCCTTCTCCCATGATCATCATTTAAACAAAAAAAGACTTTCAGCAATTAGTACTGAAAGTCCCCACAGTGGAATGATTAAACCAGATAAACCTTGACCTGTTTATCTAGCAATTGCCACCCGTAGTCTACTCATTTACGGTGAGTAGGTAGAGACTTTCGGACCTTATTTCCGATAATATACGAGAGAAAAGATTAAATTTACTACTTAACTATAAAATCAATTAAGAAAAAAGTCAATGTAATTTCCACAAATTGTTTACATAAAATAAATAAAATCAAGCTAAAATGAAAATAACAAAAAGTTTTTTCATTAATCATTCAATATATTCTAACAAAGTATCACATGATTTCTCAAAAAATACTAAATTTCACCGATAAAAAAAGACTCCTGATTAATCAGCGAGCCTTTCGATAAAAGAATTGTATAAATTTTATGGTAATCAAAAAAAATCCTCTAACAATAGTAAACACCAAAAATCCAAAAATGACTCCTAGTGTATTCATCATCAAGTCATCAACATTAAATCCCCGATACGCATATCCTGTAACAAAATCGTAAGACAACTGGATCAATTCAATGGATAATGAAATAAAAAATCCAATGAGTATCATTCGTAAGAATCCCCAATCCCTTTTCTTAAATAATATAGGGCAATAAAAACTTAGGGGCATCAACATCAAGAAATTTCCGACTGTTGTAATATGAAAAAGATTTCCCCATTTCATAAAATCAAATAGCTGTAAATTATGTCTACGCTCCACAAGGATTCCACATTTTACTTGTTGTTTAAGCAATTCAATATATGTTTCATTAATTGGAATTGGAAAAAAAGCTAATCGAATCACATTTAACACATAAAAAATGAAGCTTGAGACAATCATAAACTGAAGTAATGACTTATTCACTGACCTCTGATGATATATAAACATAAACACTAATGTCAAAATGACTGTCATCAAAAAGCTAAAATGAATGACGGATGTTTTCTCGAGTGCAGTTACTTGATCGGCTAACTCAGATAAATTCCGACAGTCAGATAACTCCCAGTTCATAATGTCCACCTCTTTTTATCATTTTTATTTTACATGTACGACTTTCGTCTTAACTAGCATATCGTGTAACGCACGTAATTCTTGCTTACGAATGCATTGATATGTTAATAAAATCCCATTAAATAATACAATAACTCCTTGTATCAATGATGACAATAAGAACTTCACAACGAAATCACGTTGAAAATACTGTTTTGGTGTTAAATCATTTCCATCTAATGTAACTACTTTAATTTTTAATAATTTTTTACCAATTGTTTGTCCTGGCATTTTAACTGGAATATAAACAAAGTAAATCCACACATAAAATAATTGCAAAGCAACCATCATACCTAGTCCACTTAAGCTTAATGGATTATTCCCACTAGCCTGTAATGAAGTCATAATAAAACTAAAGTTCCCAAAAAAGATTAAAGCTAATAATAATGCATCCACTATAAACGCAGTCCCACGTCTTAATAACATATTAAACATTTCTATTCTTCCCTTCTCAATCATAATAAATTTCACTTTCGTTGATGTAAACTAATACTGTTTCATTATACATGAGATAAGAAAGCGTGTAAATTAAGCGCTCATATCTTTTAGCTTCTACCTATCTTTTATGCAGTAATATAGTGTAAATATTCCATATTATAGTATAATACTCTTAATAGCAGAATCTATACGGCTATTAAGAAAATCATTCGGAAAAGGGGAATTTTTTATGTCATTCGATTATTCATATTTTTATGAATTAGCTAAAGACATTTTGACAACACCAAGCCCTAGTGGCTACACACATATCGTAATCGATAAAATTAAAAATTATGCTGATGAATTAGGTCTGAAAAGCTTTAAAACGAATAAAGGAAATCTAATCGTTGAATTTGAGGGTGAAGATTCAAACAAAACTTTAGCTTTATCTGCTCATGTGGATACACTAGGTTTAATGGTTCGCTCAATCAATAGTGATGGAACATTAGCTATCACTTCAATTGGTGGGAATCAAATGATGACCTTACAAGGGGAATATTGTAAAGTTCATACACGCGACCAAAAGACATATACAGGAACAATTTTAAGCACTTCCCCATCTTCGCATGTTTATGAAGATTGTGCCCGTAAAGGTCAAACAGCTGATGAATTAATGATTCGCTTAGACGAAGTCGTTCATAGCAAAGATGATGCACTAGCTCTTGGGATTCAAAATGGTGATTTTATTTCTATTGATCCTAAAACAACTATCACGGACAGCGGATTTATTAAATCACGTCATATTGATGATAAAATTAGCGTCTCAATTATCTTTACTGTTTTTAAATATTTATTAGAAAACAACAAAAAACCAAACTACAATATCAAATTTATTATTTCAACATATGAAGAAATCGGACATGGTGCCGCACACTTACCAAATAGTATCGATCGTATGATTGCCGTTGACATGGGATGTATCGGAAAAGATTTATCATGTACAGAATATGATGTTTCAATCTGTGCGAAAGATTCATCAGGACCTTACGACTATCAAATGGTATCTGAATTAATTGAATTATCTAAAAAATATGACTTAGGTTATGCGGTCGATGTTTATCCATTCTACGGTTCAGATGCCTCGGCTGCTCTTCGTGCTGGGCATGATATTCAAGCTGCATTAATTGGACCAGGTGTTCATGCCTCACACGGTGTAGAACGTACACATATTGATGGATGTACGAATACGATGAAATTATTGCATGCTTATTTAACAGAAATTAAATTTTAATCCATAAAGAAAGGAGCCTAACGGCTCCTTTTACTATTCAACAACTAAACGTGCTGATTTATCTCCATTTAAATACGCTTGATAACGATTAATAATATCCATCATTTCTTCACGTGTTTTAACCGTTGTTACCATACGTTTAACATGAGTTGCCCCATCTAGTCCTTTGATGTACCATGCCATGTGTGAACGCATTTCAAGTAACGCTACTTTTTCACATTTTAAATCAATTAGACGATCCATATGATCCACTGCTAAGCGTAATTTTTCTTCAGCTGATGGTTCTGCGATTAATTCATCTGTTTTTAAGTAATGAACGATTTGTTTCATTAACCATGGGTTACCTAAAGCGGCACGACCAATCATGATTCCATCCACACCTGATTCTTCTAACACTTTTTTCGCAAATTCAGGTGAATTGATATCTCCATTTCCGATTACCGGAATAGTTTTGATTGCATCCTTAACATCTTTGATAATTCCCCAATCAGCTTTTCCTTCATACATTTGAGAACGTGTACGGCCATGAACAGCAATGGCACTTGCACCTGCTTGCTCAATCTTAAGTGCATTTTCTACTGCATAAATGTGCTCTTTGTCCCATCCAGTACGCATTTTTACCGTAACAGGCTTTTTACATACATCAACGACACTTGCGACAATGTCATAAATTTTATCTGGTTCCAATAATAAACGAGCTCCCGCTTCATTTTTAGTGACTTTTGGAACTGGGCATCCCATATTAATATCAATGATATCGCAATCGCAATTTGCATCAACATATTTAGCTGCCTCAACGAATGTTTCTTTATCTGCACCAAAAATTTGCATTGATAATGGACGTTCTGCTGGGTCAACATAAAGCATATCTAATGTTTTTTTATTTTGATAAACAACAGCTTTATCACTAACCATCTCAGCATAAATTAAACCTGTTCCCATTTCTTTAACAATCGTACGGAACGCTGCATTACAAACACCTGCCATCGGCGCTAAAACAACTGGGTTATCAATTTCAATCTCACGAATTTTCCAAGTCATATTTTCACCACTTTCTTTTTAATTCTCATTCATCTATATATCAATCAAAATTATTTCGACACAAAATCTCAAATCATCATTATACCTTATCCCATTGAAAACTTCAAGCCAAGCAACTTTCTCAATCCTTTTTGAAATATTACCTAGGTAATATTTTTTATTGAGATCTATTTTAAAAAAGTGTTTATATTTCTTTAAAACATACTAATTTATTTAAATTGTCGCTCCATCACTTCAAAATATAGCAGTTATTCATATCCATGTTTTGAAACCTCAACCTTTATCTCAAACACACTCAAAATAAAAAAGAGAGTCTCACTCTCTTTTTATCCTTTCCAAATAACAAATGCCATGTATGCTACATAAAGCAACACTAAGAAGGCACCCTCTGGTTTATTAATTTTACGTTTTGAAGCCGCAAATCCATAAGTAATGAATGACGCTGCTAACATAATGAACATATCAAAGAAGACGGCATTATTAATTGTGATTTCATGAATAAATGATGAAATACCTAATACGAAGAAAATATTAAAGATATTCGATCCAATTACGTTACCAAGGGCAATGTCACTTTCACCTTTACGAGCTGCCACAATTGATGTGACTAGCTCTGGAAGTGAAGTTCCCACTGCTACAATTGTTAATCCGACCATACTTTGACTCATTCCAAAGGTAATGGCAATATCAGAAGCAGCATCAACTACCCAGTCACCACCTAAAACAATTCCAACAATTCCGACTAAACATAATCCAATACTTTTTGGCATTGAGTACGTTTTAATCTCTTCTTCCTCATCCGTACCATTTTTACGAGAGGTTAAGGCTAATTCAATTAGATAGTACATAAAGATTCCAAGTAACACTAATAACATAATTCCATCTGCACGTGTTAAGACGTTATCGGGATAATTATGATATTTTGAATCATATCCTAAAACGATAAGAACGAAAGCCCCCATAATTGCAAATGGAAACTCCTTCGCAATAATGGAACGTTTAACATTTAAGGGGCAAATAAAGGCGGCTACTCCAACAACAACTAATAAATTGAAAATATTCGATCCAACAACATTCCCAACTGTAATATCATTTGCACCTGCAAATGCTCCTGTAATACTAACTGCTGCTTCTGGGGCACTTGTACCAAATGCCACAATGGTTAATCCAATAATTAAACTAGGAATTTTCAATGATTTTGCAATTGAAGACGCGCCATCTACGAACCAATCCGCACCTTTAATTAATAAAATGAAACCAATAACCAAGATAATATAACTCATTTATTTCACATCCTTTATTAAATTTTATCCTAGGATTGTATTTTGTAAGAAAATACTCAGACCAATAATAATTAAAATAATACCTCCGACAATCTCGGCATAATTTTTTAAATATTTTCCAACTTTGTTTCCAAGCACGACTCCAGCATAACTAATGACAAACGTAATTCCTCCAATTAAAGTGATCGCCCAAAGAATATTCACATTTAAAAAGGCAAACGTCACTCCAACTGCTAATGCATCAATACTCGTTGCAATGGCCAAAATCATTAAAGATTTCGTACTTAATGGATTGCCCTCTTCAAACTCATCCTCATCATCTTGAAAAGACTCATATAACATCTTTCCACCAATAGCACATAATAAAATTAAAGCAATCCATGGTGTAAAGGCATGAATATATTTTTCAAAACTTTGTCCACATGCCCATCCAATAAACGGCATTAGTGCCTGAAAACCACCAAAGAATAATGCAACTTTCGCTGCTTGGTGAGGTTTAGCTTCTTTCAAACTAATCCCTTTTGCGATAGCTACGGTAAAAGCATCCATCGCTAAACTAATCGCAACAAAGACCAATGTAATAAGCCCCATAAGTGACCTCCTATTTAATTTTTTCATTTAAGCTGAGAAAAGTACGCAATAAAAAAACGAGAATCTTACATAACAAAAAAAGCTGTTATGTATGAGTCTCGTTATTTAATATTAAGCCAGAAACTAAGTTCGCGGTTGTTGACTTAATCACATCAAAGATGCCAACTACTCCCTCATCATTAAATGAGTTATTTAATTATAACGAGATTATTATACTATATTTAGATTTTATAAATCAAGAAAATTATACCAATATCTAAAGAGACTATTCTTAGTATTTACAAAAATATCAATTTTAACACACTAATTCACAGATTCTGCTATATCTATGCCATGAATGGGTGATCAAGCTTGAACGACTTCAATCTAAACTTATTATAGGGAAATTTTAATATGAATGAAACAACTACTTGAACATGTAAATTTAGAAATTCACAAGGTCAATTACGTTCAATTAATATCCATAGTCTAGCTGATGACTTATCATCTGAAAAAATCACTAACTTTATGCCATATGTCATTGATAGTAAGGTCTTAGTTATTAACTAGGGCTAACCTAATTTAAAGTTCATCAGTATCATAGTCGCTTCAGTTACTAGAATATTAGTTTAGACTAGCAAGTAAAAGCCTCCATTCTTTTGATGAGGGCTTTTTAATTTATCTAAAATCTTATGACTTCTTTACAACTCAAACGACGTAAATCCAACTTTTTCGTCGCCTTCACAGTGTATAATGAGAAAATCATATGGAGGTGAATGCTGTGAGCCGTTATCAAAATAAACAAAAAAAGATTTGGTTTAATATTATCACACTTAATATTTTAACTTTAATTATTGGGGGATGCGCGTACTATTATTACGAAACAAGCACACTCATTAAATCATTAAATACTAAAATTGAGCAACAAAATCAAACAATTGATCAACAACATCATGCCCAAACAGCATTAATTGATGCCAATCATTCGCTACAACAACAACTAGAAGAGGCCCTACAAACAAAACTAACATTAGAAGATGAAAATACATCTCAAGAAGATCAACTTGTAGCATTAACTGAGCAAAATGAGCAACTCAATCAGAATATTAGTAGCTTGAGCAGTCAGTTAGATGAACTAACTAAATTAAACGAACAATATATCGCCGAACGACCACTCAGTGTTATAGATCTTGAAACAAAATATCGAAAACTTCTTGGAGAGGCACAAACTAAAGCGAGCGAACTAGAGACAGCAAAAAATGAAGTTCAAAAAGAACATGATAAAATCCAAAACTATTATAATGAAATTAACGAACATTTTTATATTAAAGATGATTTAAAAGTAAAACTTGTTGAAACAAGAACGGAAAATCAGCATTATTGGGTCACTGAAGTGATTTCGTCTGATACCACTCCTCTAAAAGGGGCGATGGCCAATGATACGTACAATGGAAATCGGGAGACTATCTCCTCTATGGCCAATCGTTTAAATGCCGTACTTGCCATTAACGCCTCAGGCTTTTATGCTAAAACAAATAAACCGATGGGAACTGTCGTTCGCAACGGAGAACTTATTAGCCTTGACTCTGCCTATACAGAGGAAATTTTATCTTTACAATCAGATGGCAATTTAAATTTTACAACTGTTAATACAGAAGAAGAATTTAATTCCGGTGATATTGAGCAAACCTTTACTTTTGGTCCTATTCTTATTCGAGATGGACAAGCTACTCAGTTAAGTGATAAAAGTCGTCATCCAAGAACCGCAATTGGTCAACTCAATGATAATCGATATGTGATTGTTGTTGTTGAAGGGCGAATGGAAGGTGCGGATGGAATGACCTTAAATGAACTTCAACAAATTTTTTTAAATCTCGGATGCAAAACTGCCTATAACTTAGATGGTGGTGGATCGACTAGCCTTTACTTCCAAGGAAAATTAATTAACACTCCCTCTGATGGAAGTGAGCGCTCAGTGGTCGATATGATTTATTTCTAAAAGAACTTTCTCATAAATGAAAGTTCTTTTTTTACATAACTCCATTTCTTTACTAAATAACAATCATCTGTATAAATAAAATAAAGTCTCCACCCATGTAAGTGATGAATTAAGAACATCTCTTTTACATAGAAAATTGGACTGTTTAAGTCAAAAACACAAAAAAAGAAGCCTTGGCTTCCTTTTTATTTTGATGAAATAATTTTTAAGGCTTCTTGATTAAAATTTTGTGCCCAATCTTGTACCTTTTTTTCTTTAACAACTAACTGTGGACAAATCTCTGCTAGTGGAATCATCACAAAATCACGTTCTGTCATATATGGATGTGGCACGATTAAACGTTCACACTCAATGGCCTCATCATTATAAATTAAAATATCCACATCGATCACACGAGGTCCCCACTTAAACTCACGTACACGTCCCAGCTCATTTTCAATCTGTTGACAAACATCCAATAGTTCAATTGGAGCTAACGTCGTTTCAATTTCAACAACCAAATTCATAAAAATATCTTGATCAACATATCCCCATGGGACTGTTTCATACAAAGATGATAACGTCGTAATCATTATTTGTTCGTGATGATTTAGTATTTGAATCGCATCATACAAATAACGCTTTTTATCTCCCATGTTTGAACCTAGTCCTAAATAGGCTTTATTCATTGTCATCGCTCCTAACGTGTCACTGTTAAACTAACAGCAGCTGTGCCATTAAAGTTTGCGATGGGTGGTTGCATTTTACGAACCTCAACTTTTACTTTCTCAACTGATGGATAAGTTTCAATTAACTTATTTCCAATACGATAAGCTAACGTTTCTAATAGATCAACATGTTCACCATACATCACATCTTCAACTAAAGCATACGCATCCGCGTAATTAATCGTTAAATTTAACGCATCAACTGCTCCTGCTTTTGCGACACAATCTGTTGTCATCCATACATCCACTTTAAATTTTTGATCAAATTCATATTCATGTGGACAAGCCCCATGGCGTGTAATAAAAATCATATCATTCAACATAATTTTTCCCATATTTATATCCTCACTTTATACATAATTTAAAAGGGTTTGCATCACTTTTGCTGCCCGCGAATTTTCAAGTACATCATGTACACGCACAATTTCAACTTCTTGACTCACAGCAAAGCAAGTAGCTGCCATTGTACCTTCCGTACGATTGTTAACATCAAGCCCGCCAAGTAAATGTCCAATCGATCCTTTCTTACTTACACCAAGTAAAATTGGATACCCTAGGTCATGTAATTCGGAAACTCGTTGCATTAATTCAATATTACCCTCAACAGTTTTAGCAAAACCAATTCCTGGATCAATAATAATTTTATCGTCTGGTACTCCAGCTACTTTCACTAGATCAATACACTCTTTCAGCTCAGCTTTCACTGTATCAACAATATCTTCATATTCTGTTAATTCACCACTAATCGTAGTGATACAATTTGTTTCATTTAAATTCGGCTTACGATTGTGCATTAAAATAACATAAGCACCACTTTGAGCCATAACTTCTGGCATTAATGGATCAAACTTAGCACCACCAATATCGTTAATAATTGTCGCTCCCACTTCAACCGCTTGTCTTGCCACTTCTGCTTTATAAGTGTCTACTGAAATGGGCACATCAATTTCACTCGCTAATCGTTTAATAACAGGAATTACACGCGCTAACTCTTCTTCAAGTTCTACAATAGTTGAACCCGGACGTGTCGATTCACCACCGACATCAATAATATCGGCCCCATCTGCTACCATTTGTTTAGCTCGAGCCACAATCTCATCTAAATCTTGATAACTTCCTCCATCTGAGAAACTATCTGGGGTAGTGTTTAATATTCCCATAATTAATGTCTTTTTTTCACTTGGCCACATCATAATCCCTCATTTTTCATCAATATCCATAACTTAGTATAAGTATAATTCATCTTTTTCATGAAGTAAATAAAGAAAAAGCATCGATTACTCGATGCCTATTTTTGTTCAGTTAGCTCTTCTCCATGTACTTTGAAATATCCCTTTGGATGCTTACAAACTGGACAGATAGTCGGTGCTGCTACTCCATAATGAATATGCCCACAAACTTGACACTCCCAGGCAACGGGAGTTGCCTTTTTAAACATCGTGTCATCCTCTAACTCTTTGGCTAATTTCGCAAATCGTTTACTATGTATTTCCTCAATTTTAGCAATCATATTAAATGAAGCTGCAATTTGATTAAATCCTTCTTCTTTTGCCACTCTAGCAAACGTAGGATAAACTTGTTCATGTTCATGACTTTCGGCAGCGACAGATGCTAATAAGTTTTTCACCGTATTTTCTTGATATAAATCAACAGGATAAGCCGCATCAATCTCAATTTCTTCTCCATTGAACTCTTCAGCTAAATACTCAAAAAAGATTTTTCCATGCATACGTTCCTGTTCAGCGGTATAGTTAAAAACATCCGCTACTAATGGATAACCTTGTTTTTGTGCAATCCCTGCATAAAATGTATATCGGTTTCTAGCCTGCGATTCTCCCGCGAATGCTCTCATTAAATTTTTATGTGTTTCAGTCCCTTTTAAAGATGCCATATTCCCAACCTCCGTTAATCTGAATGATAATTTTATTGTGGGAGGTTCAAAAAAGATTATTCAAAAAAATTCAAACTTTAATTAATCTGCTATCAGTCACACACAAAAAGGACTCGCTTTCTCCTATTTTTTTGTTCATTAATATTTTTCTTGTAAATATCTACAAATCAGTACAAGCTGTGAATTAAATTCTTTTACATACGGTAATGTCGTATCTTTTTTCGGTTGAAAGCAGATAATTTCATCATCAGCAAATGATAAGATTAATCGGTGACAATTCTCAGCTAATTGGTACTCACTTTTCACAAGATAACGAAGACTTCGTGTAACTACGCGAATCACTTCTAAATCATAAGTAATCGTGATGAGTTGATAGGTTGGCGTAAAAATATAAAGAATCAAATCCTCATCACGACAGTATAAGTTTTTAGGATAGACGAGGATTTCATTATCTAAAATAAGGATTTCATCTAAAGCTTTTAACATATAAATAAGCGCAATCGATTGTGAATCAATATAACGCATTGAACTTTCTCTTAACTGGCTAATCGTAATCATAAAAAAACTCCCTTCACAACAACATATGTCGAAAAGGGAGTAGACATGCTTTTATTCAGTGATTCGTAATAAGTAATTATAAATAGCAAGCTGATCTTGATTTACAGGGCTCAGCTTTGGTTCTTTTAAGGTACATGGAACATGAACCACATCTCGAATGAATTTCATTCGTTTTTGAGCGACTTTTTCATAAAATTCTTTTTTATCTTTCGTTCTTAAATAGTTTTTTAATGGTAAGCTTAATTGCTCCAGTTGTGGATATTGATCATAATACAATGCCACTAAGTCAATCGTCGCTACATTTGCACGATCGTACTTCATGGTTTTAGGATTCAATAACTGAGTGTAGTAGTAACTTAGCTCTGTCATAATAGTAACATCTTGTCCATCTTTAGCTAATCGTTTCGTAGATTGGCTGGCATACTTTTGACTGTGTAAACTATGTCTTAAATGACTCGATTCTGCAAAATGTGTATTGATAACATCTTGTGCCATTAACCAATTATAAACACTATAAAAGTTGGCTAATTCTAGATGCCCCAGTTTTGCTAACGTTACAGAAATTCGATTTCTCAAATGACATCTAGCCTTAGCATCCTCCTCATTATGATATAAAAAAACATAAACTTTTAATCGCAATTCAAGTGGTAAATAATCGAGTGGTGTCTTCGGATAAACCCTGAATTTTCCCTGATAAATCCATGCAATTCGCTGAGTTAAGAACTTATTTAAGGTATCCGTTTCTAATCTTGCATCTTGAAGAACATTTTGAAACGATGAATTAAAATATGACTCTAACCGATTGAGCTTTGATTTTGCTAATGAGACATACCAATCAGGTAACGTTTCAGATGCTTTTAACATCTGATAAACATATAAATATTTAATATTCAATAAATAACCTTTGCTTCCTATATCATTACTTGCTTTTTTAAATGGATTCAATAATGTAATATCAGGGTCATGTTGATAACTATCTAATAACTTCTCAGCTTTATAAATAGATTTTTTAAATTTCATATTTCTCACCCCACCTATATCAATTAAACTTTTAGGTTCCTATTACATTATATGCACGATGATGTCTATTTTTGTTAATGCTTTCCGAAAACATAAAAAAAGAAGGGAGGACTTCCCTTCTTCTATTCCACCGATAATTCTGTTTTTTCTTCAGAAACTTCTTCTTCAGTCACTAGCTCAATTGCTTCTTGTTCTGTTTCTAATTCTGCTTTTAAACGTGGTGCAATATCATTTAATAAATAATGACGAACTTGTTTTCCTAAATCTTCACGATTCAAAGCAAAATCAATTGTTGCTTTGATAAATCCAAACTTATCCCCAACATCATAACGTTGACCTTCAAAGTCATAAGCATACACAGCTTGACGATCCATTAAACGGTCAATTGCATCTGTTAATTGAATCTCTCCTCCAGCACCAGGCTCTTGATTTTCTAACATTTCAAAAATCTCTGGTGTTAAGACATAACGTCCCATTACCGCTAAATCAGATGGCGCGTCTTCTACCTTTGGTTTCTCAACCATGCCTGTTAACTTCACCATACGACCATTTTCGGTTGGTGTATGAGACTGAGATGGACGGACAATTCCATATTTCGACACCTCTTCATGGGGTACACGTTGAACTCCCATAATTGAGCATCCAATTTTATTATAAGCTTGAACTAATTGACGCGTAGCTGGATTTTCATCATTAACAACAACGTCGTCACCTAATAAAACGACAAACGGTTCATCTTTAATAAATGTTTTTGCGCATAAAATTGCATGCCCTAATCCTTTGGCTTCTTTTTGGCGCACATAATGAATTTGAGCTAAGTTAGAAATTCCTTGAACCATTTCTAACATATCCGTTTTTCCTTTTTTATCTAATGTATCTTCCAACTCATATGATTTATCAAAATGGTCCTCAATCGGACGTTTCATTGAACTTGTAACAATTAAAATTTCTTCAATTCCAGATGCTACAGCTTCTTCGACAATATATTGGATTGTTGGTTTATCAACAATAGGTAACATTTCTTTTGGTTGTGCTTTTGTTGCAGGTAAAAAACGTGTTCCTAATCCTGCTGCTGGAATAACTGCCTTTCTCACCGGTTTACGCATGATTTCATCTCCATTTCACTTTTAACCGCTTTTTCTAAAGCAATTATATCATAATTTATTCTTACACATTGTAAAATTATTATAGAGATTTAAATTGATGAAATTTCTTATGTATCTTACTCACCAATCCTCACCAAATTCATAAATTAAATTAGGTAGTAAATCTACCGATCACTTAAGTGGGGTGAATATTTATGTTTGGAAATGGAAATTCTTGTTGTTTTATCTTAGTTTTATTTATTTTATTGGCAATTATCGCATGCTGCTGTAATGGTGGATTCTAAGCCGATAAAATTCAGTTATAAAAGTGATAAAGGACTCGTTTAATAGAGTCCTTTTTTATTAATCTAATGATATTTCTTCTAATAAACGAAAGACGTCTTTATTGGTGGCATCTAAACTTAATATTTGTTCAATATATTTCTTTGCCACGATTTCATCTCCAATTTTATGAGATTCCTGCACTAATATCAGATAACGTTCGATATTCGTCTTTATTAACTCATCTTTTAGTTGTAAGACGTACTCTTTTTGCTCATCTGTGATGGCATATTTTAAAGCATTATCAATACTTGTAATAAATAATTGATAAAACAGTGGATCATCAAAATAAGTCAACGCCTCTGATTGAGCTTTATCAATATAGTATTTATATAAAAGGTCTTTATACTGGTCAATTTTTTCTAATGTCTCATCCACTCGGATATTATAATTTAAAGCAGATTCTAGTCTTCCAATAACAAGTAGATATAAATGTTCCTCATAATATTTTTCAACCTGTTCATAAATACTCTCAACAACCTTTTCAGCTATTTGCGGTAACTTCTCTTGTGCCCGATAATAACGTTCTTCATCAATAGAATCTACTTCATTATAGTAGTAATAGGCAGATTCATAATTTTGACTTTCTTCAGCCTGTTCCCCTCTTAAAAAATTGGATTTAGATTTAATTAACTGATTCAACCGTTCAATCTCCTGTTCTAATAATTCAGTTGGAACCAGTTCATATGCTTTCTCAAAACTAAGAAGAGCTCCTTTTAAATCATCATTATCCAGCGATACTTCAGCATTTAAAATATATTTATACATATCCACATAACGCGGAAGTTTACTAACAAATATACATCCTACCATTAGTACAGCAATAATTATTAATATCCATATACGACTTCGATTGTTTATCACCCAATGGTTCAAACGTTTTAATCTCGACATCTCTGTTGACTCCTTCACTGCAAAAGATGCGCCTAAAAAACTCATTCGCATCGATAAAACGATTTGAATGAGGAAATAATTATTTTTAATTAATCTATGTCTAGAGTACCAAAAATGCCTTAGTCATAAAAGCCTTTTATGATGACTATAAATAACCAGATTACTAAAATTGCTTTAATTGATTCTTTTTATTTTTACATTTAAATAGTCTGAATTTTCTCTTTAAAATAATGGGACCTTGTGTTTTAAACTTCATTTCAAGAAATTCATTAAATTGTTTTCCTAAATGACGCTTCACAATATAATTGATATAATTCTCATCCTCATACGATAAAAACAGAGACATACATTGCTTCACGTCACGGATTAAATGATTCGCCTCATATTCTGTCACGTCTATCTGTTCATAAAGCATTTTTAACTGCTGGTCAATATCTATCTGATGTTTTTGGTAAGGATAAATAATATTAAATTCATTACTGAACTCATTCATTAATTGATATAAGCTACTAATCAAACTTTGTTCATTTACTAAAATATAATGAATGCCGGTTGGCTTCAAAACTCGACTGGCTTCGTTTAATGATTCAATTTGTTGTTCTGCACTCTGAAGCTGAAAAGCAATTTTCGAAAAAACACGATCAAATGTATAACTTTCATAGATTAGATTAGTATATTCCATTTGACCAATAGAAATATTAATTCCTGTATCCATCAACTTTTTCTTTGTAACATTAACATTCAGTAATGACTGATCAATAATTTCAATCTCAAATCTCTCAACTTGTAGTTGGTGCGTCCATACTTCCTTCAAATATGTTCCGATATGGAGTACTTTTAAATCTTGATATAATTCAAACTTAGTATTGTTCTCTATCCAATCTGTAAATGCAGTAAGTTCTGTATCAGAATAGTACGCCATATATTTAATAAACATATTTAAAATCTTCAATTCATGATTCTCCATCATACTCACATTTCTTTTAGCTGACCTATTAAAATGCTTCTGACTTAATAAAGACACAATAACCAACCCCCAATATTAGCTATAAATTCTCTTCTGTGTACAAGAAATAACGATAACTCTCCTTATAACAGAAATTCCCCCAAGTTTTTCTATCTTGTTTTGTAAAAATGCTCTAAATTTAGAGATTCCCGATTTGAAAATTTGATTCTTAATATCTTTAAACTCTGGATCACATAAAATAAACCCAATTAAATCATCCACATTATCAACCATCCATTGAGTTTGATATTCGCTCGACTCAATCGTTGAAAAAGTACTAGCTAACAATTGTTCAACTTCTTGTATATTCGATTGGAGATGTCGTGATAGCAGTTGATTTACATATAAATTCAAGTCATATTCTTCTAATAAACGATAAATAGAGGCATAGTAATCTTCTAAGATATGTGTATAATAAAAAGTTCCATCGGCTTTAAGTACACGAATCACTTCCGATAAAAGTGACGGATGATAACAATCTAGTTTCAAATCCAAATTACTTGAATAAACTAAATCGACCGTTTGATTTTCAATATCTAATCCTTCACTGTGATGTAAGGTCATATTAACATTGGAATGTTTTTTTAAAATTCGTTTTGCTTGTAAAATATTATCGATTTTCTTATCGACTAAATATAATTTCTGAAAGAACTGCGCATATTCCAAATTATGAGTCCAATAAATTTTAGAAAAACACCCTAACTCTAGGGCAACTTCATTACCCGTTAAATTCATTTTTTTAATAGACCATTGTATAAAGCTTTCTGGATTTAGACTATATCGTTGAAACATATATACTAAATCATACTGATGCGATGGATATGGGACCATCTTTAAATTATTATTTGTGACTGAAGTTAATATCATCTTATCAATATTACAAATGGTATATGTCATATTTCCTAAATCCCCCTTTAAAACTCACACAGCTACTTCTATCCCCTACTTATAAACAATACTATCTACATAATAAAGTTGCTTATGTGGATAAATAAAAACTCGATTTTCGTCGAGTAAATCAATAGTTTGACGAAAAATAAAGAAATCTATCCACAAAATTGTGCATAACTATATTCTAACATAATGTGGAAAAAAATAAATATTTTTATTACCACTTTTTATATTATTTAAGAATTAAACGTTGATTTTTGTCTAATCTTTATCGCTTAATATAATATTTTGTCTATTTTCGAATTAAACATCTATCGATTGTCGAAAAAACGATAGCGTTTTATCCCCAGATTTGATATTTCCCTTAAATCTTCATCAAAAAAAGAGGATTATCTCCTCTTTCTGTTTATAAATCAATAGCAGATCCACTTCGACACCAACGTACAAAGTGTTCACAATTATTTGTTATCAAATGATACTTCTCTTCACCTAATCGACTTAAGGCTCGTAACATGACAACTTCCTTAGGATATTTGATGGGACTATTTACTGTAAAAATAGGCTGTCCCTTTGCAAACTCTTCTAACGATACAATACAGATATGACTAAAATCATAATGAATCACCAATCCAAAACCTAAATATAACCCATGATGGGTATACGGAGTAGGACGAAATCTTTTTACGCAAATATGATCAGCGCAATCTAGATTATATTTTGATTGAATATATTGTTGATTCATCCTAAGATTCAAATCACTATCTATTTTATTGCCAATCGTTCTCCCAATACGACTGAGTTGATCAAATGCACCATAAACCTTTGGATGCTTATCCTGAACGCTCTCCAATAAACTAGAGGGTTTTGATCCTCGATTAGAAGAATTACGTTTATTGTTATTGCTCAAGACTCTCACCGCCCTATACAATGGTTAATACAGTATATGTCAGTTGATGAAATTTGGCTCAAAAAAATGATGAGAATATCTCATAAAACACACCCTTCTAGCATATATATTGATATCAAAAAGCCCTATTAATTAAAAAAGGAGGAAGAGTATGAGATTTCAACTCGTTGATCCATCATATTGCGTTACCACTGATTTAACCTATCATAAACACGCCATCTATGAAGGCGTTCGTTCGCTTTATCCCAATGTTTCAATTAATGTCCACCGCTATTACTTCGAAATTGAAGATGAATCTTCACAAATCGTCTCTGACTTACCTTTGATTAATGAAGAAATAGCAGCTAGAGATCCCTACTTAAAATCTTTATTTAAAAATCACCCAGTTAAAACCGATAATGAAATCATTTTTTCACCTCTTTTATTTAAAAATGCGTAATCACTAACTACTCATATAAATTCAAAAAGAGCATGTAGCTCTATGACTCTAAAATTTCAGTCATTTTGATACATGCCCTTTTTATATACTTATTTTTGACGCTTTGAAAATAATGACTTCCAAAAACTCTTTTTAACAATCTCAATTGGTTGTCTCGGTTCAATTAGTTCATTTTGATAAACCTTTAATGGATTTTCAATAAATAGTTCTTTGGCTAAATTTGAATCTAACTGTGTCACCGCTTCTAATGCTTTTTGTACCTTTGGCGAACGTTTTCTCGGTGTATGCGCATCAGTGGCAATAAAGTGAATCATATGATGCTCAATTAATTTAAGTACTGTCTGTTGAACTCGTTCTCCAAAGAATCCACGAATACTTCCAACATTAGCTTGGCATAAAACACCGAGATTTAAGAATTTTAATAATAAATTCGGATCTTCCATAATCATTGGATAACGTTCTGGATGTGCCAAAATAGGTGTTAATCCCATTAATCTTAGTTCATAAAAAACATCTTCTGCATACATAGGAATATCGTTCATTGGAAACTCAATTAAAATGTACTGAGAGTTGTTTAATGTGCTGACTTCACCTTCTTGTACTAGCTTTGGTAAATCAGGTGTCATATATACTTCATGTCCTATTGATAAAGTCAAATTAATCTCTTCTTGAGCAAATCTCTCATTCATTTCAGCGACTAAAGCCTCAACTTGTGCTTTATTGTAATAGTCACTATATTGGATGTAGTGTGGCGTACAAATAATATGATGAATTCCTTCACTCACCGCAATACGCGCCATTTCTAACGTTTCTTCAATATCTTTTGATCCATCATCAATTCCCGGTAATATGTGGCAGTGTAAATCAATCATCTAATTCCTCCCCTGTCTATTCTTTTATTTATTTTATCATAATTTCTATAAAATTACTTTTTAGACATTTTGAACTATCTGTTTATTTTAATTTTTATTTAAAATGTGACTTATATCATATTTTTAATGACTGACGTTTGTTATAATGAGACTAACAATGTGAGAAAGGATGAGCCTCATGAGTGAAATGATTTCAATGAAATGTGGTTGTGAATTTGAAAACGGACAAGCTGTTGCAGATAAAGTCCGTATGAAAGGTTTTGCTGATCGTGAAATGCCTCAACCAGCAACAATTAACTGTTCTTGTGGAGAAACTTATACAAAAACAAAACTGATTGATAATTGTCCAAATTGTAAAATGACATACGCTGTGACACCATGTTCAGCAGATGATCATAAATATATTGTTCCAGCTGGAATTAATTATTAAAAATAAGCGCATTAAAGGATAAACTTTAATGCGCTTATTTTTTTACTTTTTTTGTATAGTGACTTTAAAACCGATGAATACTATATACGAACTTATTTCGAAAGGATCGTGTTAAGATGAAACGCTTATTAATGACTTTATTCATTGGTTTAGCACTTGTAGCTTGTTCAAACACTAAAACAGATACAACCGATCAAAACAATGCAAATCAGAATAATACCACTCAAAATCAAAACAACAACGATACAACTACTGATCAAACAGCTGATGCTGACGTTAAATATCTTGAAGATTTAGGATATAAAGATGTTAAAGCTGCTACTGGTACAAATGCCCATCAGACATATAAATTAAATGAAGCAACTGCAGTTGATCAAAACATCTATGGTCAATGGGTTTTTACATGGGTTGAACCAGCAGAATATGTTGAAAAAGATGTCAATGTTCAACAATATACTGCAACTAAACACAATAAAAACTATGATGTTTTCGTTATGACAGATGCTAATCAGAACGTTATTGGTGGATACTACTACGAAGCAGGTCAAACAATGAATGAAGCTAAAATCTTAGATGAAAAACATACACCACGTATCGTAAAAGATTTCGAATCAACTTGGAATCGATTATTCAACATTAACCAAACAAACTCAACTGATACAACAGATACACAAGGTCAAAATCGATAATATAAAAAAGTCCAACAATGTTGGACTTTTTTAATTATTTCGATAGAACAGCTTTAACGACATACCGTTCTGGAGTGGGCCCCATATAAATAAATGGATAACACGTGACTAAAGTAATCGTTGGTTCTTCAGCAGTATGATAGATATATGGATCTTCTGGATCAACAATTTGAATCTCACTAATCTCAAACGTTAGCGTTCCATCTAACGTTTCTACAGTAATGTTGTCACCAATTTCAACATCTTTCAGATTCCATAAAATATTTTCTCGATGTCCATATAAAACAGAATTCCCTACTTCCCCTGGCTTAACTGTGCTTTCATCTAATCCAATCCCTTGCTTTAAAATAGCATCTGTCGTTCCCATACGTATTGGAATAATGTTATCATAATCGGAAATTTTTAATGTCCCAATTACACCATCAACTAATAGCTCCTTATTGTCTACATTTGACTGTTGATGTTGAGCTTTAATCCCTTCCCACTCGTGTAATGATTCATTCACTTTTTGATTCATTTCGAAGATTGGATAAATTGCCATGACACAACATCCTACTCCAATCACAATTAATAAAATAGAAAACCATTTTCTCATCATCAATCCCCCTATAGTAAAGGAGAAGACTTTCGGCTTCTCCTTTTTATTATTTACTGATCAAAACTCAAGTTATCAAACGATACAATTGTTTTTGTTTTATTTTTAGCATCGATATACTCGATAGTCACTTGATCTCCTTCACGACTAATTGGTAATTCTGGCGAAATTGTTCCAGATCCCATTAACAGTAATTCAGGATGTTCTTTTAAAATAATTGTATAGTACGTATTTCCATCCGTTTGACTCATTCCTAAACGGTCAATTGTAGCCGTAATTGTTTTATGCTCACCTGATGAAATATCAGAGAAGTTTCCTTGTCCACCGAAGACTAACTTCGTATAATTTGCACGAGCTTCATCCAGTGTTTCACCCGTTCCAACTTTAGAATAATCTTTAACATTAACAAATGCATATTGTTTAACTAATCCTTGATTATCTTTTAACGTCATGAAATAAGTTGGCTCATTTTCAACATTTAATAGTAATGGGAAACTTGATTGATATCCTAAATGCTGAACTTTCCCTTCTGCTGATTTCATTGCAGCTGTTTCAGTTGCTCCAGCAATTTTATAGAATGTTGTTTCTTTCGTACGTGTATTTGATAACATAAATCCAACCGTCGATTCATCTGAACCTGCTGATGTCATCCCTGTATAGAAATACCAATCACCGTCAATGTACATATAATTTGTCCCATGTGTTGTTTGAATAATTCCTTTTTTCGCAAATAATGTATTGATAAATCCGTTTGTATACCATCCCCAATCATTAATTTGATTAATCACAAATGATTGCGGTTGGATACGATCAATCCATTTTGGAGCATCTTCAACTGAATACTTCGCAGTTTCACCTGTTTGAGCATCGACTACAACAACACCTGTCGCATCAGCCCCACCGTGAATTCCAACTTTTTTCGTATAAGTTGTTACCACCCAATATGGACGACCATTATCGTCTAATTCAAATGAATAGTCCGTTAATCCTTCAAACATATTTCCTTCGAAATAAACTTTACGTCTAATATCATCATTAAAATAAGCTGATGGTAAATATTTTAATTTAATAGGATTTCCTTCGGCATCTTGTTGGACTAAACGTACATCTTGAGCATCTGTTGCAGAAACCATAATATATCCTGGTGTTCCTTCACGATTTGTAAACCATTTAATAATATCCACATGCTCAAGTGGAGCAACCCAGAATAATTCATCATTCATACTAATTAACGTATAATCGCCAACATAAACTTGCGATCCCAGTCCAACATCTTCTCCTAATTTCTTATCTCCTAGGCGACGAGCATAAGCCTCATCTACTGTTGGAATTTTTGATAAATCAACCATCGGAATGTCTTCTGTGAAATCCTTTGTTTCGATGTCTCCGATTAAATCATGATATTGCTGACTTAAAAGGATTGGCGTAGATGAAACTTGATACCCAATATAAATCACAAACAATGTGATAACACACAATTTGATTGTCTTACCTGGAAAATGAATCGGTTGACCTTTGGATAAATCTTGAAAAATATAACGAACATCTTCATAGAAATAAGCGATAATCGCAATGACTAATAATGCAAAAAATAAATTAAATCCCTCTTCAAATCGAATATTTAGAGGTACTAGTAATACGTAGTCCGCTATTAAAAATAAAATAATCAACGGAACAATGGTTACTAAAATATTTTTTAACCTTTTCATTCTACTCACTCCATTAATCTCTCTTCGAGTTCCATATCATTTAATGAGGCTATTATACCAAATAGTCCAATCTAATACCATAGTTTAAAATAAATCTGCCTACCAATTAAAATGGCTCTTTTCACACTCAAAAGATATGAGAAATATACAGCTTAATTCACCTAATATTTTACATACTTATACTAATCAGCTAATAAAGACTTACAACATTCTGCCGAAAATTCTATTCTCTTGTGGATTCTTTTTATCATTTAAAATTACTTTTCTATTCTATAAAAAAAGCTCTGACAACTGTCAGAGCTTATTAAGAAATCGATTATTAAGATAGTATGAGAATTTGAAGTTTTTTAAATCTGCGCTGCAAATCATAGATTTAAAGTTAGTCTTATTTTATTTGAGGAGTACAAAACTAATCTATAGGGAATATGTACCGAAATAATCGGTTATTCAAATTCACATTTTAGTGGTAATAATAAGCCTAATCTCATGACTGATTAGATTCATTATACTATCTCAAATTTCTTAACAGATTCTATTATACTACAAAATTTTGTATTTTTGTGAAAAAACACGAAAACTTTGTGATTTTTTATACTTTTATTTTTTTTACTTCTATTATCCTATGACAGGCAGGGTATTATAATAAGCAATTTACGGTGCATGTGATAAAAATAGGGTGATTATAATCACCCTATTTTTATTAAATTACTGTTGAATAGCTGTTGAAACTTCATCAACCATTTTTAGTGTAGATGTAAATCCACCAGTTGCTGTGTACCAAACTGCTGCATCTAAGTAAATAATATTACCATTTTTAGCTGCATCTGTTGAATTGATTAATTCGTTATTTAATGTTCCTTGTGCTGATGCTTCTCCACCAACAACTGCACCGCGATCAACAACGAATAAGTAATCCGGATTTAAGTCAGCGATATATTCAAATGAAACTTTAGCGCCGTGTTGTCCAGCTGACTCGATGTTTTCATCTGCTTCACCAAATCCAAAGCTATTATGAATAATACCAAAACGAGAAGACGCTCCGTATGCACTAACAGATCCTTCATTCGTTAAAACAACTAATGCATTTGATCCTTGAGCCGTTACTTCTTTATTTAAAGCTTCAATTTTTTCATTAACTTCTTCTAATCCTTTTTTCACAACCTCTTCTTTATTAAAGATCTCTCCTAATACTGTCATATTTTCTTCAAAAGATTGTAAATAATTATCGTTATCAATTGCCATGTAAATAGTAGGAGCAATTTCATTTAGTTCTTCATAATAATCTGATTGACGACCAGAAATGATGATTAAATCTGGATTCATTTCATAAACTGCCTCTAAATCTGGTTCTTTTAACCCCCCTGCATTTTGGTATTCATCTGATTCAAATTTTGATAAATGGGCTGGTAATGAAGTGGATTGTGGTACCCCTATCACTTCTACTCCTATATAATCTAATGCATCTAAAACACCTAAATCGAAAACAACAACATTTTTAGGTTCTTCATTCACCGTTGTTTCACCATATTCATGAGTAACTGTGACTGTTTTTGGTTCTTCTGCTTCTCCTCCACCTTGTGTAGTTTCATTACCTGCTGATGTTTGAGCACATGCTGTTAAAGCAACTAACCCTGCTAATACCGCTGAAGTTGATACTAATTTTTTTAATCCTTTTTTCATTTTCTTCTCCACCTTTATTTTATATTTTCAACTAAGTTTAGTAATACACACAGATTTTTTTGTCATTGATTTCTTGAACATTAAAATCCATGTCATATAACTTACTTAATGTTGATGCCTGCATAATTTCATCCACTGTTCCTGTCACCGCGATCTCACCATCTTGTAGGGCGATAATTTCATCTGAATAACAAGAAGCAAAATTAATATCATGAATAACAATCACAACGGTTTTACCTAATTCATCCGTAATTCGGCGTAGCATCTTCATAATCTGAACGCTATGTTTCATATCTAGATTATTTAATGGTTCATCTAAGAAGATATAATCCGTGTCTTGAGCTAAAACCATTCCAATAAAAGCACGTTGTCGTTGCCCTCCACTTAATTCATCTAAGAATTTATGTTGAATATCTTCTAGTTGCATATAGGCTAATGCCTCATCAATCTTAACCTGATCTTCTGCTGTTAGATTTCCTTGACTATGTGGGAAACGTCCAAAGGCAACTAAGTCACGAATGGTTAAACGAACATTTAAGTGATTACTTTGTTTTAAGATTCCCATCACTTTTGATAATTCTTTTGTGTCCCATTTAGAAATCTCTTTTCCATCGATAAATACTTCACCTGAATCTTTTTTAAGCAATCGACTCATCATGCCGAGAACAGTACTTTTTCCTGCACCATTCGGACCTATAAATGAAGTAATTTTACCACGCTTGATTTGGAAAGAAACATTATTCACGACTGCTTTAGAACCATATTTTTTTGAAATATTTTTAACCTCAATCATAAACGTTCCTCCTTCAATAAGATATAAATAAAGTAAAGTCCACCGACGAAGTTAATAATAACCCCTATGGTTGTATTAAATTGGAATACTCGTTCGACTAAGAACTGCCCTCCAATTAAAGCTAATAAGCTAAGTAAGATAGACGTTGGAATGACGATACTATGACGATAATCTTTAATCATTTGATAAGCTAAATTCGTGACTAAAATCCCTAAGAAAGTAATAGGCCCTACTAAAGCTGTAGAAACAGAAACCAAGATGGCTACAGCAACAAGCATTTTTCTAACCATTCGGTCATAATCAATCCCTAAATTAATAGCCTGTTCTTTTCCCAAAGCTATAACATCTAACTTTTTAGCATCTTTTAAAACCCAAAATAGAGTAAGTCCCATCGTAATAGTTGAGATACCCAATAAGGAGGACTTAACATTGTTGAAACTTGCAAACATCTTATTTTGAACAATTAAGAACTCATTTGGATCCATGACCATTTGCATAAATGATGATAAACTACTAAACAATGTTCCAAAAATCATTCCAATCATTAATAAGAAGAATAAATTTGTATTTTCTCTTCTAAACATCATTTTAAATAAGAATAATGAGAAGACAATCATTAATCCTCCTGCAATCAAGAAGTTTAAGTTTGATCCCATTAAAGCGACATTCAATGATCCTAAAGAAAAGACAATTAATGTTTGAAATAAATTATAAAGTGAATCTAATCCTAATACACTTGGTGTTAAAATTCGATTATTTGTAACTGTCTGGAAAATAACTGATGAAACAGCGACTCCACTTCCTGTCATTGCAATTGCAATTAATTTTGGTATACGTCTTGATAAGGCGTATTGATAAGAGTTGGGGTTCAATCCATAAACTAAGAATAAAACACTACATACTACTACTAATAGGAATAGGATATATAAAACTTTATGCCGACGCATTTGAATCCCTCCTCATCAACATGTATAAGAAAATGACACTTCCGATAATTCCAACAGTTAATCCAATCGATACTTCATACGGATAAATGACTAAGCGTCCAATCACATCACAAATCAGTAAGAATACTGCTCCTAGTAATGCAGTATGTCCTAAACTATGTTTTAAGTTATCGCCTAAGTACATCGATACAATATTTGGAACAATTAATCCGATAAACGGAATCGATCCAATGGTAATAATGATGACCGATGTAATTAAAGCGACAATCGTTAATCCTACATTGACAATCCATTTATGATTAAGCCCTAGATTAGTTGAAAAATCTTCTCCCATCCCAGCAATCGTAAATTTATTGGCATATAAGAAAGCGACAACAACAAGAGGAATACTTAAATAAAGTAACTCATAATTTCCTTTCATGATGTTCGTGAAATCTCCCTGTGCCCAAGAAGAAATATTTTGTACAAGATCAAACTGATAAGCAATAAAGCTTGTGATCGAATTGACGACATTTCCAAGCATCATCCCGATTAACGGAATAAATAAGGAATTTTGAAATTTTACTTGCTTCATAATCCCCATAAATAAAAATGTTCCAAATAATGAACAAATAAAAGCAAACAGCATCTTATGGACGAGTGAAGCCCCTGCAAAGAATACCATTGCAATTAACATTCCTAACTTTGCAAAATCCATCGTTGCTGCTGTCGTTGGTGAAACAAATTTATTTCTTGTCAGCTGCTGCATAATTAAACCGCAGATACTCATTCCAATCCCAGTTACACAAACACTTAATAAACGTGGTATACGACTGACAAATAAAATATATAATTGATGACTATCGCCATTTAAAATTGCTGATAGTGTCACTTCACTGACTCCAATAAACACGGAAATGACGGATAAGATGATAAGCAAAGTTGCTAAATATCTCTTCTTCAAGTCTACCCCCTCTTTCTTTATCTTCTATATGCTATAATAACCTCAACGCAATTGATAATCGTTATCAAATTACTGATTATATTATAGCAGTTATAAAATTTAATTTCTTTGATTATATTTAGATTTTTATAACTATTTTTACGTTAGTGGTGTTTTCTGTAAATAAGCACCTTTTAATATAATGAGCGAGGTGTGGATATGAAGCAAGAAACTATAAATCAGTCTAATAAAGTAGGTTTATATGGACAGCGTGTTTACCTCTATGTAGAGCAAAATTTTGATCGTCAATTAAAACTTGAAGATGTTGCAAGCTATTTTCACTTGAATAAATGCTATTTTTGTTCTGTTTTAAAAAAAGAGTTAGGAAAGACATTTTCACAAATTGTGAATGAAGTTCGAGTTGAAAAAAGCAAAGAGCTATTAAGAGAAGGAAATCTCTCAACATTATCAATTGCTCTCTCAGTAGGATTTAATAATCAAAATTACTTTAATATGACATTTAAAAAACTAACAGGAATGACTCCTTTACAGTATCGTAAAATTGCTCATCTCAACGAAAAAGAGGCGTAAGTAACTAGTTACTTACGCCTCTTTTATTATTAATCAACTAAAATTTCTCGTAACACACGTCCATCTGCTTCAGGCATTTCAAATCCTAAAATAGCTGCACATGTTGGAGCAATATCCACAACTTTAGCAACAGAAAGCTCTTTTCCTTCTAACACTCCTGGACCACTTAAAATTAAACATGGCTGTTCCCCTTTACTTGGAATATGACCATGTGTCCCACGACTTACACGGTAATCTTCATTCATGATAGGATTTTGGTAATCCGCCATAATATTAAATCCAAATGAAGATCCTTCTTTTGCTTCTAAAACAAAGGTGAAGTTTCCATCTAAACGATATGTTTTCTTCACTTGCTCACGAGTAAAGATATGCTCAATATATAATAACTCACGATTTTCATTTAATAATTGATACACTTTATCTGTTAACTCTTGATCAGTTGGATCTTTTAAATAAACATGAGCCGAAACAGCACTTGATTGAACATAGGCTTGCCAATCTGTCATATTTCCTTCTTCATCTACTGTTAACAATCCATTTTCAATTAATAATTTATTGGCATTAACGCTCATATCAATATCTACTTGACCGTGGTCTGAACAAAATACAAATGTTGTTTGCTCGTATAATCCTTGAGCTTTTAATTCATCCACAACAATAGCTAACATATCATCTAAATACTTATAAGCATCTACTAGCTTTTCAGATAATACACCATGTGAATGACGATAATGATCTGGTAATGTCATATGCATTAATGTTAAATCTGGCTGATAGCGATTAATCACATATTTTGAAGCTAATGCAGAGAATTTATCTGTTGAATAGTAATTTGGTAATGTCCATGCTTCCGCACAGTAATCCCACATTTCTTGTGTTAAAACAGCATTTGAGTTTTTGCGAATTTCTGATTCTTGTTCTTCTTTTGGATAATGAATCCCTGCACGTTGAATAACATAGTCTACGTTAGCTCCTACTAAAGTTGGCCAACTATTAATGAATGCTGAATATCCATTTTCTTGCGCCAACTCAGGTAAAATTTGAGCTTTGTTTTGTGTACGTAATTCATACCAAGGTGCTTTATTCATTAATGGTGTGAACACTTCATTTGTAATAACACCATGCTTTTCTGGATAAGTTCCTGATACAATCGAGGCATGTGCTGTATAAGTCATTGATGGATAAACTGTTTCAACTGACTTAACAATTGATGCTTTTTCTAAAATGGGGGCGAATGTCGGTAAAGTTTTTAAAATTTCAATATCTTTACCAATCATTGCGTCTAAGGAAATTAATAATAATTTTTTCTTCATTGATTCCACTCTCTTTCTTGCTGTACTCCTCTAACTTGATGCTACAAATCACTCTATTCATTTATAATGATGACATAAATTAATTTAATTGTCCAACTTTAAGTCGCACACTCGTTATATTTAGGACGTACAATATATTAGTTAAATAGGAAATGGAGCGATATTTATGAAATTGCTTAACACACTTCTTATCATTTGCGCTTTTCTGCTCTTTTTTATTGGAATTGAAACACCTGTTTCAGTTGAACCAGATATCTCCTATCTTAAACGTTCAACAAATTTAAGAGAATTGGATTTAAGACCTAATATTGAACAGGTGATTAATCTACTTTATCCAATGTAAAATAAAAATCCATTATTTCATAATGAAATAATGGATTTTTGTTTTTAGTAACCAAAAAGAATTTTATAAATGACGTAAAACCATCCTAATAGACCATGGATAATAGCCCATAAGATGGAGTGATGAATACTAAATGAGACAACAACTGCAATCATCATTCCAAGATTATAACTTTTCCCTAAAGCAGACAGTACTCCTTTACAAAGTTGATGATGATAATCTTCACGCAATTCTGCTCTTAACTCTTCCTTCAGCTGTTTACGCCAATAATCTTTTTCCGAAGACTGGCTACCATCACTGATAACTTCTGCTTCTACAACTTCTACTTGCTCTTCATATTGTCCCATTGATTTTTATCCTTTATTATCTATTTTTTAATTCCTCTAACTCCTCAGCTGTAAATTGATAACGTTCCATACAGAAGTGACAAACTGCTTCTGCACCATTATCCTCATCAATCATTGCTTGAATTTCATCTTTACCTAAGCTCATGATTCCAGTTTCAAATTTCTCTTTTGAACATTTACATTCAAAATGAACATCATGACGATCTAAAATACGAACTTCATCTTTACCAAAAATCGCTTCTAAAATAGCTTCTGGTGTATATCCTTCATCAATCATTGTAGAAACTGGCTTGATATTAGCTAATGCTGTTTCTAATTTAGTTAGTGTTTCTTCTGTTGCACCTGGCATCACTTGAACAATGAATCCTCCTGCTGCACGAACAGAGTTATCTGGATCAACTAAAACCCCAACTCCAACTGCAGATGGTACTTGCTCAGATACTGCAAAATAATAAGTGAAATCATCACCTATTTCACCTGTTTGTAATGGAACTTGTCCTGTGAAGTAATCTTTTAATCCTAAATCTTTTGTTACTGATAATTGTCCATCTGTTCCAACAGCCATTCCAACATTTAATTTTCCTGAATTATATTGGAAATGAACCTCTGGGTTTGTTACGTATCCACGAACGATTCCTTTTGAATCTGCATCAACAATGATTGATCCGATGGGCCCGTTCCCGTTAATACGAATTGTAATTGTTTCTTCACCTTTTAATTGACTTCCCATCATCGCTGCAACTGTTAAAGTACGACCTAATGCAGCAGATGCTGTTGGCCAACATCCATGACGACGGCGCCCTTCTTCAACTAAATTCGTTGAACTAATTGCAAACGCACGAATTTGATCATCAAAGGCTAAAGCTTTTACTAAATAATCTTTCATCTATGATTCCTCCTGATTGATAGTTATTTCTTAGGAAATTAGAAACTAATATCTCGTTTATCAATTTTACACGAATGGTGTCTATTTGAAAAGTTACTTTCATTATCCATCTACTTCATTATCCCAATAACTATATGATTTTTTCCTATAGATAAAACTACACGATATATGCATATATTTTACTCTAATTTTATAAACTAATAATGGGCTATTCAACCCTTATTTTTAACGGATAGGGGGATTTTATTTGTACTATTTAAGAAATTTTTTAGCATTAGGACTTATTCTTTGTTTGATTCCACTCCTAATTTTCAGTCCAATAAATCTTCAACCCTATGAACGTTATATTTGGATAGGGATTTTATTCCTTTGGTTTATTCAACGACACCAGATTAATGACCAATGCCTAATTATCCTGAGTGCTTCCTTTCTGACTTTTCTTTTCTTATCCTGTCAGATATGGGAAATAAGTCGTCGAATTATTATTGGATTAATTTTGATTATTGGAATTCTCTTAATGATTATTATTTGTTCCCTTGATTATACGGTTATCCGTCACTTAAAACACCGAATCAAATAAAAAACCGCTCTTCATACAAGAAGCGGTTTTTTTATATTTATTCAAAAAATTATTCTTTTGTTAAATCAATGATTGGTAACTTTTCTTTCGAAACAGTTAAGGTTGATTTTAACTTATAGTTACCTTCACGAACTAACTTAAATTTAGGTTGTTTTTTATCTTCTTTTGAATCAGCTACACTATAAGCAGTTGTTTCTAACTTCCCTTTTTCAACTAACTCATCAATTTGTTCTTTAGTTAATGTTTCGTATTGTAATAATGTCTCAGCAATTAATTTTACTAAGTCTTGATTTGATAGTAAAACTTTTCGACAACGATTATAACACTCACTAATAATCTTATGAATTTCTTCATCAATTTGACGTGCTAAATGATCAGAGAAGTTTTTATCTTTATTATAGTCACGTCCTAAGAAGACATTTCCACTACGTTGTTCGTATTGGATTGGACCTAAATCACTCATCCCATACTCTGTTACCATTGCACGTGCAATCGCTGTAGCTTTTTGGAAGTCATTATGAGCTCCTGTTGTTACTTCATTAAATGTAATTTCTTCTGACACACGTCCAGCAAGTAAACCAGTAATACGGTCTAATAAATCTTGTTTTGTTTGTAAATATGTTTCCTCTTCAGGAAGCATTAAGGCATAACCACCTGCTTCACCACGCGGAATGATTGTAACTTTATGAACAACCTCAGCATTTTCAAGTTTGATACCAACAACAGCATGTCCTGCTTCATGATAAGCAACAACACGACGCTCTTTCTTCGAGAAGACTTTCGATTTTTTAGCAGGTCCCATCATAACGCGGTCTGTTGCTTCATCCACGTCTTTCATTTGAATTTGCTTACGATTATCACGAGCAGCTAATAACGCTGACTCATTTAATAAGTTCTCTAAATCTGCACCACTAAATCCTGGTGTACGACGGGCGATATCCTCTAAACGTACTTCAGGTGCTAAACGCTTATTACGAGCATGTACTCTTAAAATTGCTTCACGTCCTTTTACATCTGGACGACCAATTGTAATTTGACGGTCAAAACGTCCTGGACGTAATAAAGCTGGATCTAATACGTCTGGTCGGTTTGTTGCAGCCATAACAATAATTCCAGAGTTTGGACCGAATCCATCCATTTCAACAAGTAACTGGTTCAATGTTTGTTCACGCTCATCGTGTCCTCCACCCATACCAGCTCCACGTTGACGACCCACAGCATCAATCTCATCAATAAAGATGATACATGGTGCTGTTTTCTTAGCTGTTTGGAACATATCACGAACACGGCTTGCTCCAACCCCAACGAACATCTCAACGAAATCTGAACCTGAGATTGAATAGAATGGCACACCAGCTTCACCAGCTACGGCACGAGCAAGTAATGTTTTACCTGTACCTGGAGGCCCGACTAATAAAATACCTTTTGGTACACGAGCACCCATTTCATTATATTTAGCTGGGCTTTTTAAGAAGTCCACAACTTCTACTAACTCTTCTTTTTCTTCATCATTTCCGGCTACGTCATCAAATGAAATCCCTTCTTGTTTTGATAACTTCGCACGGCTCTTACCGAAGTCAAATGCTTTATTATTCCCGCGTTGGGCTGATCTAAACATGAACATGATAACCCCTAGGAATAATACTGTTAATACAGCATAAGATAAGAAACTCCATACCTTACCAATCGTTGGTGCTACACCATTTGTTAAGCTAACATTATGGCTAATAGCTAAGTCACTTATTTTATCATAAGCAGTATCAGCTACAATGATTGTATAAGGAGTTTCCTTCCCATTAACTTTCATCTTACCTGAAATAGTCCATAAGTTTTTATTATCTTCTCCATCGATTGGACGAGCATCCATTGAAAGGACATTCTCGTTTTCAATTTGTGTAACAAATTCATTATATGTTGGTTCTTCAATAACTGTTTGTTCCGGTTCAATAAATATAAATCCATATAATCCTAAAACAATAATAAATAGAATGAAGTAGATTCCAATACTTTGTGGACCTTTTTTATTAAAACTACTTTTCTTTTTAATGCTATTAATCTTATCCTTTGGATTAATTGGCGGCATTTTCGCACCTCTTTCTTAATTCATATAGACTTCTTCTTTAAGAATACCTACATATGGTAAATTACGATAATACTCATCATAATCTAATCCGTATCCTACAACGAATGCTTTTGGAATATTAAATCCAATATATTTAGGTTCCATGACAACGACGCGTCCTTCTGGTTTATCTAACATTGTTACCACCTCAACTGAAGCTGCTCCACGATGTTTTAATAACGCAATCACTTTATCTAATGTGAACCCTGTATCTACGATATCCTCAACAATGATGATATGACGATTTTCCACTGAAGTATCTAAGTCTTTTAAAATTTTAACTTGTCCAGAAGAAGTTGTTCCCCCGTGATAGCTAGAAACATCCATAAATTCGATTTGAACTGGAATGTTCATGTGTTTCATTAAATCTCCGATAAAAGGAATTGATCCTTTTAATAAACCTAATAAAATTGGTTTTTTATCCGCATAGTCGATTTCTAATTGTTTTGCTAATTCTGCTGCTTTGGCCTCAATTTGCTCAGTTGTAAATAAAATTTCTTTAATATCGTTATGCATCTTTTTCATTCCCTCCACGGTGGCAATAATCAATTGTAATTACATGACCTTTTACTTGTCGATGACAAAGCGCTGACTTTTTTAAAAGCGGGATCCAAATGATTTGATCATTGGCATCTGTTACAATAGGCCAAGAATCTCTTAGTACCCTAGGAATCTTATTTTCAATCATAATTTCCTTTACTTTTTTAGATCCATAATCATTCATTAACTGAATACGATCGCCTGGTCTACGCGTTCTAACTTTTAAAGGTAATTCTATTTCATTATAACACAAATGAACTTTATTAATGCAAGATTTTTCCGTTTTTTCATCGACTTTGTTCTCACTTACTTTAATCACAGAACCAATGGGTAAAACTGTCCTTGTATCAAATGATAGAACCACTTCATAGTCATGCTCCAATAGAGGTATTGTAGAGAATTTTACTACATCATATGCGATTATACAACTGATTTGATGTGGTAAGGTTAACATTAAATTAGGCTTCGGATTTTTAATAAGTTTTTGAATTTCTTCAATATGCATCGTTTGAATATCTTTGAGTGTAAACTTCTGTAAAATCCGTTTAATAAGACGTCTCATTAAACTTGGAGGTAATTCTTGAAGAAAACTTCGCGAGACTTCAAAAGTTCCTTCACTTTGAAAAACATGACTCATTAATTGATCAACTTGTGCGGAAAAGTAGGCTTCATCTTCACTTAATTGCTCACTAATCATCCTTGCATGTTCATAAATAGATGGACTTTCTTTCACCAACACCGGAACAATATACTTTCTAATACGATTTCTTGTATAAACATCACTTTTATTAGATTCATCTTCCCTGAACAAGACTTGCTCTTTTTCACAATATTCATAGATTTGTTTCTTAGTAACAGCAATTAAAGGTCGAACAACTTTTAATCCTTCATTTATAGTCGTTGGTTCAATGCCAATTAAACCACTAGGAATATTTTGATATAAGAACCGATGAAGCTGAGTCTCTAGTTGATCATCTGCGTGATGTGCTGTCACTAAACATCCCGCCCCGTAATCGTTGGCTACTGACTTAAAGAACTCATAACGTTTATTTCTCGCATATTCATGAAAGTTTTCAACCTCATTCGTTTTAGGTAAGTAATAGACCTCATAGGGAAGATCATAAGCACGTGAAACTTGTTCAACTAAGATTTCATCTAACTCTGAGTTTTCTCGTTTTTTATGGTTAACATGAGCCACGATTAAACGTAGTTGATGAGTTGTAGCAAAGTGCTTCATGAAATGCAATAATGCCATCGAATCCGCACCTCCCGACACAGCTACAATAACCGAGTTGTTTTTCTCAAATAAATTGTATTTTTTTATCGTCTCTAATATAACCTTTTGCATTAAAATCTCAAACTCCTTATAACTCATAAAAAACGCTTATAATCTATTATATCCATTTTGAGGTAAAAAAAAAGTATCGCCTAAAGTTTCATACACTTTTTCCCCATTATCCAATTATAATTAAAAACGATCAGATAAAATTCTGATCGCTTTTAATTGTAATGAGCTCTATTACAATCTATAAACTTGCACAAAAGGTGCGTTACTAAAGAATATTAAACAAGATTACTTGCGCACATAATCTTATTAATTTCCTTAGCCTTAAGCATCAATTTTTATTAACAGATAAAATTACTTATTAGTGGTCCTTCATCTTAGGCGGACCTCCGAATACGGCCCTGTATCCGGTAAAAACGATATTTCTATCGTGGCATCTATTCAATTGTCTGTCCGAACACGGCTTCTCACATGGAAAAGCACTATTATACTACATTAATTTTTTGAGCCACCAGCAAACGTTGGTAGCTCTTTTTGTTTTCTTAGAATCTTTTCTTAATTTTAAATTACTTATGTATAACCACCTGGATATTTGACTATAATAAATAATCTTTGATTTATTACTTCATACATTTTTATTCTCATCCATTCTTTATGGCTCTTTCTAGAGTATGAATTCATAAGTCCTTTCATATTTTTAATCTTCGTCTTACTCAAGACTTCATTCAATTATTAAGTGATCGATCAACAAAATTGGCTCCGACCCCAATTATGAGATATTCTATCTATAAGATAGCCTCTACTTTTATAAATTCCTGTACATAAAATCAATTTCGTTTCTGATTTTTTTAAATTGTGGATAAGTTCCACTATTAATATGCCCACTCCGACTGGAACCTATTAATCAATTAACTCGCATATACATTCTTTAACTCATTTTAATCAGATTAGCTCTGACCTTAATCTGATTTTCATACCTATTTGTTACAAACTAGCTCTGAATCTGGATTTACTTACCAAACTCATACACATACTCACACATGGAAAACTTATCTCAACTCCATCCATACGTTTTACCGACTAAATCATTCATCTGATTCAATAATTAATTTTCTTACATTTTGAAACCTTAATTATCATACTACCCTACTATTAAACTTTAGCAATTTTTATTACTAACTAAACGTCTCTATATTAGCTCAACGTTTTACATATAGATCATTAAACTTCATACACACATCACACACT
>NZ_JAMQUS010000109.1:0-1917 GCF_025594995.1 Turicibacter sp. GALT-G1 | reverse complement strand
ATTATCTCCTACTCGATTGTATAAATGAAAACCACCTGCTATGCAGGTGGTTCTAAAAAGCTTTTAGCGTGGTAATAAAATAATAACTGGAGGAAAAAACATCTAATATTAAGAGAAGCTATTCATAGGCTAACAAGTAATAGTAAAAAAAGAGTTCATTTTATTTTGAGAGTAAAGATAAAGGTTAGATGATTATTTATGTGGAGATGAAAAAAAGTAGGTCTTAAAGAGACAAAGAAGATGTAAATGATAAGCGTAGGTGTAAATAGGTAGTTGAAAAGATGAAATTAAGAGAGGAGACTAGAAATCCTTTGAGGATTAACGGAGAATGTGGTGCAGAAGTTAAGAAATTCAGAAGGCCTTTCAGGCCTAGGCCGGTAAAATAGGCTTTTAGCCGCAGAGAAAACCACCAGTTCTACTGGTGGTTTTTTTTGTAAATGAATAAGAAAAAATTGAATATACTAAATAGCAATAGACTAATGATAGACATAGTAAATCTATAAGAATAATTATGTTATTTATAAATAGAGGAGTGTGAATTAAACGATGATTACGACTATAACGTTGAATCCTGCATTAGATAAATTAATGCAGATTGATGCTCTAAATATTGGCGAAACGAATCGCACTGAAATTTTGAGTGAATCTGCTGCGGGTAAAGGGATTGATGTAGCTAAAGTGATTCGAGATTTTAATCGCGAAGTAAATGCCACTGGTTTTTTAGGCGGAATAGTGGCACCTATTTTTAAGCAATGCTTTCAAGATGAAAAAATTAATGATCATTTTATTAATATTAAAGGCACAACGCGTACAAATATTCAATTATTTGATACTAAAGGAAAGCGCACAGAATTACTTGAAAAAGGACCTGAAATTGAAACAAATGAATTAACGGAGCTCTTACATAAGGTAGAAGAGTTAGCAAAAAAAAGTACAGTTGTTGCGATTTGTGGGAGTGCACCTCGAGGAGTTGATGAAGATTACTTCACTAAACTTATTCAACTTTGTAAAAACTACTGTGATAAGGTTATTGTAGATACATCAGGATCTTTATTGAAAGTCGCTATTGAACAAAAACCATGTTTAATTAAACCGAATCAAGATGAAATGCTTGAGTTAATGGGAGTTAAATCTGCGACTCAAGATCAAATGATTGAGTTTGCTCAAGAAATTTGTCGACAAGGGATTGAGTATGTTCTAATTTCATTAGGAAAAGAAGGGGCAATGTTAGTCTCAGAACAAGGTGCTTGGAAAGGAAAGGCGCCAGAAGTTGAAGTTAAGAGCACACTTGGATGCGGTGATACCGTTGTGGCTTCAATGTGTATCTCTTTCGCAGAAGGTGACCAGCCGGAAGAGATGTTAAAAAAAGCAATTGCTTTATCGAGTGCGAATGCTATGACTTTTGAGACAGCTCATGTGATTGAATCTGATTATAAATCTCTATTGCCTCGCTGTCATGTTGAAAAAATTAAATAAAAGAAATCCAACACCTCTAGCGTAATTGATGTTAGAGGTGATTTTTATGTTTGATATCAGTGGACGAGAATGGATAGAGGAAGAATATTTACGACTTCATGAGCAAGGATTGGTTCAGGAAAAGGACGTCGTAAAGGTGATAGGGGTTCACAATCAAATGTGTGAGCGCTGTTTGAATCAATCTGATGAATGGTTTGGTACTTTTACTTACAAGGAACAATTGATTACCTATTGTCGCCAATGTTTAGATTTTAAAATGGTAGATAACTGTCATTATTTATATCGCTCATTAATGCCTGCAAAAATAACAGACAATGCTCATGTATTAAATATAGATTTTAAACTCTCTTCACTTCAACAAAGAGCCTCTGATTTTGCTAAAGAGATTTTAGAAGCAAATGATTTAGGCCTGATCTGGGCTGTATGTGATGCTAGTGTATG
>NZ_JAMQUS010000108.1:0-2983 GCF_025594995.1 Turicibacter sp. GALT-G1 | reverse complement strand
TGAGGCTAGCAAACTAAACAGTTCATTCTCTCCTTATATCCCCTTGTATGTGTATCACACATCAGCAGAACGTCAAATCTCCTTGTAAACTCTGGGAGTTTACGGCATAACCCAAAACAGATTCCGTACAGACCAACGATAAGTGTTAAACAGTTCAACCATTTACCGAGGTTCAAAGTCACTATACCAGTGTTTCACTCCATCCTAAAGTTATCTCATCTTTACTAAGAGGTGAATTTAGATGCACTCTATAAAAGCCCCTCTACTGATAATCACTGCTTATCTCCTAAAAAGGTAAATCATCATCACTAATTGAGAGGCACTAATTTCTGTATAAAATATCAACAGCCTTCTAGAACCGTATTAAAAGATAAAGCTCTGTTAGATGAAATTGTTGAATTATATGTTTTTATTTATCCTCAAAAAGACTACAAAAAAACTGCGAATCACGCAGTTTTTATATTTTTGTTGATAAGAATTTAACAACATCTATAACTTTATATTCTCCATGTTCCTCAAAAAATTGAGTTAATAAATGAACATGAGCTGAACCAATAATCAATAAAATTCTTTCTTCATTTGAGTTAAATAATTTTGTTAAATTTTTATAAATGAGCATGTTACGATAATACCAGTATTGTGTGACCCACTGGACACCTATTGGTGTATCCCCATCCTCAATTAAAGCAAGCTTCATATAAAATTGGTGGTCTTTATTCGTTTGTTCTTTTTCATTTAACCATAAGATAAACTCTTTAAGTGTATGCGTGGCTAAATACTTTTTCCGTTCAATTGACTGGTTTTCAACTTCTGGTGCTAACTCCGTCCAAAGTGAATATGGATTTTCACTTAACCATTGAAGGAGAGCTGGTACATGAGATTGCCGCTTATTCCAATTTACACAATAAAGTTTTGGATGTTTAAGTTCTTGAGCTAATCTAAATCCTATTTGATGTTTCTCGTTTGTGCTAAGTTCAAACTTTCCATTAATAAAGTTAATATATTCTTGTTGAATTAAGTCGTCTTGTTCTTTTTCAATCTCTAAAGCAATCTTTGTAGGTTGAAATAATTTTAAACACTGTATTAATTCTGTAATCTCAGTTTGTCTCTTTTCTGATTTTACACTCATTTCTAATGAATATAAATCTCCATTATTTGGACTATCTAAATGATGAACTCCTAATATCATTATTTCTTTTTTCATCCCCACTCACTCCTTTAGAATATTTTACCACATAAACTGATATTAAGAAAAATTTATACAAAAGAAACGGTTCTGACTTTATAATCTTCAATATTTAGTTCTAATTGGATTGACACAGTTTGAAGGAGTAGATTCTTCCCTTTTAATACTTCTTTATCGTCTTTGAAGTATTCTAACCACTTCATCCAATAAAGATAGTTCACCAAGTATTTAGTGGATACCCCTTTAAATCGAGCCATCCAAAGTTTTAGACGACTATGAAAAGAATTGAGACGTTGAATATTGTAAAAGTGATCCGTTCTACATTTTCCATTCTCAATGCGCTTATGCTCTAATCCAAAATCCTCAACAATTTGATATAACGTACACAAAATAGAGCCAGCTTCAATGTGATCTTCTAATACACGACTTAAATCACAACGAGAAGCTATTAAGATAGAAAGAGCTTATGTATTATCTCAGGCTAATTATCCAGATTGTTCTGTTGCTTCCATTAGAACAAGAACCGCTGCCTTTTGTTTAACTTCTAATTGCTAAAATTTAACTTAATGACTATAATAGAATGATAATGAATGAGGGGGGATTACTTATAATAAAGAAAAGACTGATATCTTTAATACGTTTATTAATAGTTTTAGTTATTGGAGTTTTCATAGGAAAAATATTATATGACAAACCCGTTAAAACATTGAGTATTACGACATATGGAGAAGATTGTGGGGCAAATATTTGTAATATTCAAAAGATAACTGATAATAATTCCTTAGGCGAAGGGCTTATCGATGATATTTTAATGCTTTTAATAACTTCAAACCAAATTGGAAGTATCGATTTATTTAATAATATGCCAGATTATTCATTCAGAATTTTTTCATTACAAAGCGATTATACTCTTACGATGAGAGATGTTTGGTTTTTAGATAATGAAACAAGTATTATAGGTGTTGCAAACTATGATACTCATACAATTATGAATGCTATTAAACTTGACCAGCGACAAACGTTATTATTAAAACAAGTAATTAATGCCATTTAATTATTTAGAATATAAGTAAAAAAACGAATCTAATGATTCGTTTTTTTTATAGCAAAATATTTTAATAGGCTAATGTAATATCAACCCTATATTAAAACGGAGCCATTGTAAAAAAACTTCTATAAAAGAAAAATACGAATACATAAAGCAATAATTGTTAAAATCCCAGAAATAATGAGAAAATTTCTTTTTGCTCGTTGAGAAGCCTTAGAAACATCAACATAAGAAAACGACTCTATGATTTGACAAAACAATTCTAATATTGCATCAATCACCGGATCACTTTCACTATTTATGATTACTAACTTCTAAATCTTTATAGTGGAAATATGTACTCAATACTAAACCACTTATACCAGTAATACTTATAATCGCACCTACTACATTCAAATTAATCATTAGCCAAAAAGCACTTCTTTCATCTATAGAAGTTAAAGTATATGCTTCCTCAGCCACTTCTACAGTTGTATAAAAAAACTGAGCAAGTGGAGTAGAAAACAAAATAGTTAAAATACCTATTACAAATAAAATAATGGCTCCACGAGAATCAAGAATCCAAAAAGTTTTTTTTCATATATTTACCTCGTTTAACTAAATTTCTTTTAAAAACGCTGTGTTTTAAATAAATGTTGATAAATATCATAAAAGAAATGCACTCGTTATCCATTTCTTTTATTTTTAAGTTTTTGTTTTTTTTTCAATGATTTTCTCTCTGATTCTTCAACACGTCTATCAATATCTTT
>NZ_JAMQUS010000107.1:0-407 GCF_025594995.1 Turicibacter sp. GALT-G1 | reverse complement strand
CTACCAATATTTTCAATATTTATGATATCATTATAGGATGATTAATTCAAAAGCATAACAATGATGGTGGTCGGTGTGTAATCATTTCATTAAATATTAGAGAATAACTTGCCTGTGATTGTATGTCAGCTTTCTGAATTTTCAGCAGTTCTGTTTCATCTTTAAAATGCTCAATCCACTTAAAAACTGCTCACTTTATTTAAATCTCTAAAAATATACATAAAGAAAATAATAAAACTAATCTTTTTGTGGTAGAATAAGGTAAAATATGGATGGGGAGGTTTTACGATGGATAAAACAACGATTATTCAATTAGTTGTATGTTTAGGGGGGATAGGAAGTATGGTTGCAGGAATATTATACTTTCTCTCATTTGACTCTTATATGAAAGATATTGATAGACGTGT
>NZ_JAMQUS010000106.1:0-407 GCF_025594995.1 Turicibacter sp. GALT-G1 | reverse complement strand
CTACCAATATTTTCAATATTGATGATATCATTATAGGATGATTAATTCAACAGCATAACAATGATGGTGGTCGATGTCTAATCATTTCATTAAATATTAGAGAATAACTTGCCTGTGATTGTATGTCAGCTTTCTGAATTTTCAGCAGTTCTGTTTCATCTTTAAAACGCTCAATCCACTTAAAAACTACTCACTTTATATAAATCCCTAAAAATATACATAAAGAAAATAATAAAACTAATCTTTTTGTGGTAGAATAAGGTAAAATATGGATGAGGAGGTTTTACGATGGATAAAACAACTATTATTCAATTAGTTGTATGTTTAGGGGGGATAGGAAGTATGGTTGCAGGAATATTATATTTTCTCTCATTTGACTCTTATATTAAAGATATTGATAGACGTGT
>NZ_JAMQUS010000105.1:0-5704 GCF_025594995.1 Turicibacter sp. GALT-G1 | reverse complement strand
TTTCACTTGCAATATACATCTTTTGTACAGGCTGTACTAAAGTCACTACATTTATCATCAAAGTTTTCTTCAACTTCAATATTGACATCTCCAGTTTTAAAGTTATTAATCTCACTATCTTGGGACATAAATGCTGCTAAAGTCGGTTGAACCATTGCTACGCCGCCAACGATGACCATTGCACTTAGAAACCCACCTAACCAATATTTTTTTTTCACCTTAATTCCCCCTACTTCTCGTTTATCTATCACGATTAATTTAATTTCAGCATTTTAACGTCATTCTCCCTAAGAATATATAGCCAAAAATTTTATAATATTACACTCTATTTAAATCATTTTAATTTTATAGTTTTTGGCATATAAAAAGACTCTAAAACTAAATAAAGACCATTATCTATGAATGATCATGACGACTTCATTTTATGAGTCTGTTGCACAACTAACTCCATATATCCAAGTTCTCATACGCAGTATACCCCTTCGCTTTTCCTATTCAAATTTTAAACATATAAAAGACTCTTATCTATGACTAATTTTATCTGTCATTGTTAAGAGCCGGTTGCACTATTAACTCCATATATCCCAAGTGCCCACATACAGAATATACTTCATCGTTTCTCTATTACATTGTATTAACAATTAATTCTAAATAGACCTTTAGATATTTTCCTTTGCACTTCTTCTAGCCTCCCACATATACAATCCTAAAAACAGACCTTTTGTCACATGCGTTACTTGCCAAAATATCATAGCATCAGAAATTTTAGAACACAAATACTTTATAACAAAAAAAATCCAATCGACAAAAAAACATTTTATCAGCTCATCAATTTTTGATTGGAGTAGACAAAAGAACTGATTAATCACCTAGCTTTTTATTTTATTACTTTTAAAATGCTCTAATTTTGTTGAAAATTTATAGTTATAACTTCGAAATACAATTTACAACGATCCCTTTAATGACTTTGAAATCTCTCCTATCACTAACTCTTCTCAATTTAACTTTTAAGAAATAGGTTAATGTAAATTCATCATCTGTCTACTTCGCAACAAAAATAAAAGAAATCAAACTGGCTAAATGACCACTTCATTTCTCTGCCCTCTCTGTTAAAAATCCTTCATCCAAATAAAAAAACTAACCGAAGCTAGTTTTTCATATATTTTTGATACAGTTTAACCCAATAAGGGATTAAAAAGATGATTCCAAGTCCAGTAGCTAGTAATCCAGAAATCATCAACATCTTAAACCAGTTTTCAATGAGTAAACCGATACTTTCTTGTAAGTAGCTGACTTGAATCGCGATATGGTGATAAAAGCCAGATTGAATTCCACTAAAGAAAACAATAAAAATAATTAAACCACCTGCCATTATCCCATACCCACTGTATAATAGTCCGATCTCAATTTTTTTACGGCGCTTGTGATGACGACTTCGTGGCGATAATAACACCAATACCCCCACTAACAATAGCACGACTCCGGGTAATAACCCTGCAATCAGTTTTAAATTGATCTCGCTAATCAAACTCGTGAGTTTTTGAAGGACTGTCATTTGAGTCAATTGATCAAAGTCAACTAATCGAAGATTCCCTTTCACGATTTGCATCACATTTTGTTTCATTAACTCGACCTCTTGTTTCAAATCCTCATCTAAATAATAGTGATTATCTCTAAAAAATGTCCCAATACACTCATCAAAGCGGGCCTCATAAGTCGTTAAATCCAGTGCTTTAAGTTGCGGCTGTGCCCCATTTAACCATGACAAAACGCCGTACACGTCGCCCATCACGATTTCTTTCACTTCCTCAAGCTTAATAAATTCTCGCATACTTTGACGCTCAATATTATTTAACAGCATGACATCATCGATACTTCCTTGAATAGTCTCTTTCATCGATTGATAAACATTCGCTTCTTCCATCACCGAAAGATACGTTTCTGGCGTTAAGAATTGAGAAAGACTACTCAGTAGACAAAATGCCATGATGACAAACATCAAGCCTAAACTCAATAGCACACTTATCAATTTTTGAATCAGTTTCATCTTTATACCTCGTTTTACTTAATCTGAACTAAATCTGCGACAACGATATAGCGCTGTGGAGTCGCGCCCCATTTAATAAAAGGATAACACGTATACATCGTTAAGCGTTCTTCCTCCGTTGGAACAGTTGGACTCACATCATCAGGTGTCGTAATATAAATATCAGATACTTCATACTCATACGTTCCGTAATCCGTTTGAACAAAAACGGGATCACCTAACGTCACATCTTTTAATGGATAAAAGGCGGTTTCTCGATGCCCAGATAAGACGACATTCCCACCTTCACCAGGCAATAAACTTCCGACATAATGGCCACTCCCTTCACGAAGCTGAGCATTGCCTTCTCCTTGTAAAATCGGAACCTCGATTCATCAACGTCCTAAAGAAGTAAAAAAGACGTCATACATTTGGGCACCGATCCCCTGGCAGTGCGAAGCACCATACTCCATTGCTAGGGAATGGGAACTTGATACGGTTATTTCAAGTCGTCGTAAAAGTAAAGGTTATTTAGTCACTTTTATTGAACGTTAAACACGTTTTTATGTGGCCATGAAAATAGACAATCGCTCAACATCCCAAATATACCGAGTGATTCATAAGTTATATGAACATTTTCCTAAAGACACCTTTAAAAACTATACGGTTGATCGGGGAAAAGAGTTTGCTTGTTATTCCAAATTAGAAGCTGACTTAAAGGTTCCTGTTTACTTTGCAGATGCCTATTCGTCTTGGCAAAGAGGTAGTAATGAAAATGCCAATGGTCTTCTTTGAGAATTTTTCCCGAAGAAAACCGACTTAGCACGGGTAACTAAAGAAGAGGTTACTGAGGTACTCTGCCTCATTAATCATCGACCGCGAAAATTTTTAGGTTGGAAAACTGCATGGGTCACCTACCCACGAAGTGGTATCCCCCTCTGGTAGGGAATCAAGCTATTTCATGAAAAACTATCGCATTTGTATTGACAATTCGTCTAAAAAATAATATGACAAAAGCACAGCTTTAAAAATAACATAGTTATCCAATTTTTATATAACTATTCATCAATATATGATATAATTTAGATAGATTTATGAAAAGAGAGAAGGAGTTATAGAGGTATGAGAAAACCAGTACGTAAAGCCGTTATTCCTGCAGCAGGATTCGGAACACGCTTTTTACCAGCGACAAAATCACAACCAAAAGAAATGCTACCAATTGTTGACAAACCAACAATTCAATATATTATTGAAGAAGCGATTGCTTCAGGCATTGAGGAAATCTTAATCGTGACAAGCTCAACGAAACGTTCAATTGAAGATCACTTCGATAAATCATATGAGCTTGAAGACACATTAGCTAAAAAAGGAAAAACTGATATGCTTGAAATGGTACAAAACATTTCAAATATGGCTCAAATTCACTACATCCGCCAAAAAGAAGCAAAAGGATTAGGACATGCGATTTTATGTGCGAAAACCTTCATTGGAAATGAACCATTCGCTGTTTTATTAGGAGATGACATCGTGGTGAACGATGAAAACCCAGCAACAAAACAACTAATTCATGCCTATGAGAAAAATGGATGCTCAATTATGGGAGTTCAAACCGTAGCTGATGAGGACGTTTCTAAGTACGGAATCATGAAGCCATCAAAATCACATCAACCAGAGGGACGCATGGTAAAATTATCTGGAATGGTTGAAAAACCAAAACAAGAAGAAGCACCATCTAACTTAGCGGTGATGGGACGCTACGTCTTAACGCCAGAAATCTTTGAAATGTTAGAAACACAAGAAGCTGGAGCTGGTGGAGAAATTCAATTAACAGATGCCATCGACCGCTTAATGGATCGTCAAGCCGTTTACGCCTATGACTTCGAAGGTCAACGATACGATGTTGGAGACAAATTCGGATTCATCAAAGCAACCATCGACTTCTCATTAAACCGCGACGATTTAAAAGACCAAGTTATTGCCTATTTAAAAGAATTAAAACAAGCTTAATACATAACAAAAGGAACCTTCCCTCGAAGGTTCCTTTTTTACTTTACTCAACTCGTCCAAACGTTTCATAGATTGCCGCTTCAGTCTCAATCACAGTTTGTGATGGCTGATACTCAGTGTCATTATAAATAAACGCATGCACACCGCGTACTAAGTCCTGATAACTGTTCATTACATAAAGCGGACTATATCCTTTATAACTTACCGTCTTATTTTTATTATCAGAAGCCGGGATTTGTGTTTGCTCAATATTTTTCAAGTCAAATGTTAAAACTTTTGTTCCAAAACTAATCATTTCATTCATCGTTAAATTCGTCTCAACATAAGGTAAACATGCATCTAGCAACCCTAATAGCTCCGAATAACTTTGATTCATGACTTTATCAATCATCGCTTCCATGACCTTGTTCTGACGATTCATTCGATCAAAATCATCACCCACATAACGATTACGCATATAAGCCATCGCTTGACGGCCCGATAATTTTTGTAATCCACCCTTCGTTAAATAAGGAGCATCTACATCAGTCTCTGATAAACTATTTAAATGCTGAATATAATCATTTGTCACCTTTAACTCATTCTCATGAACATCTAGCTCAATTCCATCAATTGTATCAATAATATGCTCAATTGCATCGAAATTAAAGGCCAGATAACGCGTAATATCTAAATCAAAATTATAATTTAATGTCTTTAATGTTAATGGCGCTTTTCCATACCAATACGCATGATTCAACTTATCAAAATCATTTTCAGGTTCAGGAATATAAATCAACGTATCACGCTGAAACGATGTCAGCTTCACCTTTTTATTATTCATATCAAGAGAAATCACCTTAATCGCATCACTACGACCATTCGAACCATCTCCATCTTGATCAATCCCTAAAACTGCAATATTGACAATATTAGAATCTTTTTCCTTATTAACACTCTCACTATTAACTGATACCTCATCTTGCGTCAATTGCTCTGTCGTCTCTACCTTCGAATAAAAATGATTCACAGCGAAAATACCTCCACCAATAACTAAAACTAGTAAAGCAACTAGCAGACCAAACACAATGCCAACCATTTTTCTCTTACTCACACCAAATCCTCCCACAACAAAAAAACTATATAATTTCATATTATACTCCTAAACCTGTTCAATCACAACCCATATAAAAAATAGATGATAAACGTTGAGCAAGAGTATTGCCTAGCGTTTATCATCTATGTAGACAGCTTTATAGACCATAATTAGTTTTTTCTAAAACCATTGGTTAAAACGTTATAATCCACACATCATTTAAAAACAATTTAAGGCTATTCAACAGTCATTGATTTTGCTAATTTACATGGTTTATCAATATCGAATCCATGTTGTAAGGCTGCATAGTAAGAAATTAATTGTGTTGGGACGACTGTTACTAATGGTGTTAATAATAGGTGAACATCATCAATCATGATTTGATCTGTTTCAGAACTTAATAAACGTAATGAAATAGTTACTGTATTTGCTCCACGTGATTAACTCACCAACCGCAAATCCTACTGTTTAAATATATAAACAGAAATGTATTTCATAGTTTTTAAAATCAAACACTCATGATCAAAATTCATCAAAATCTATGTTAAAATAGTAGGTATTAAACAGACATTTTAAGATAGAAATTGGGGCAACTA
>NZ_JAMQUS010000104.1:0-1548 GCF_025594995.1 Turicibacter sp. GALT-G1 | reverse complement strand
TAATATTTTTTAATTATATTTAATAATCATTTTTTAATGATTATATGTAGCGATTTGATACATGTTTCAAATTCATTTTATAGTTATTTAATCATCATTTTTTTGGTTATATATAATTTCAACTCACTTCCCTAACGCTAATAATCTAGCATTTTTTTTATTGATTTTAGGTATAATTGATTCGTCACTATTCCCTAATTTACTTGGTTCTTTAAGGATTTTATAGACCTTGAAATTCCCATCAAGCCTTATAACTCCAACCCTCTGATCACGATTTAAAGCATAATAACAAACGTCATAATCGTTACTGGCAATATAAAGGTAATCACAATAATTTAGATATTTTTCTAGTTTAGAATCTCTATCTAAATCCCCTAGTGAAGCTTTTGCTTCAACAATAATAATCTCATTATTATCATTATATGCGACCACATCAAATTGAAAATCTTCATGTGATAATTCAATCGTACCAATCCAATTTTCTTTGTATAAATACTTCAAAATTCCTTGCTCAATGTTCGTATGTGTTAATGTATCTTTTGATGTAAATTCATTCATTAATTCTCGTTGCTCAAAGTAATTTTTAACTGCTAATTTTCCCTTATTTTTAAGCGATTTTTTCAACTCTGATAACTCTTTTTCTAATTCAGCTAATTTCAGTTCATATTCTTTTCTAATTGGTGATAACTGACGTTTAACAGTCGTATATTGGAGCGATTTAATATGATGAGCGTTACTTCCATCTTCATAATAATTATTTCGGCTCATAGTATTTATCGTTAGATCGATAAACTTCTCCATATCTATAATGTAATTTCTACCATACTCCCACAGGATTACTTTTTCTTTTCTCATTTTCCCCCATGTAGACTTAGATACTAACTTATTAAGTACGTATCGTCCATCATATAGACCAATTAGGTTTAGATACCCTCTAAAGGCTTTAGGATTTGTTTTTTGTAGTGCCTTAACTGGTTTAAATTCCATTTCTAAAATAGCTTGTTTAGTGTCTAAATCGTTTAGTTTCTCTTGATAATATTCAATTTTACTTTCAATAGCATTAATTTGGACTTGGGCTGATTTTAAAAAATACTCTTTCTGCTCTTTAATATCAACTATCTCCTTAACTAAATCTTCTAAAGCATTACGAGTAGTCTTATCATTGAGTGTATCAATTACATCTAATAACAACTCTTTATCATTTTTAATAGGTGATAAGGCTCGTATGTTATTTCCTATGCCGTTTAGTTTAGCTAATTGCTCTTGATTAAGTCCTAAAGCAGCTATCTGTTTAAATAGTTTATTTGATACCGATATTTGCCTAACAGTATTATAATTAACGTCCAAATCATTACTGATTTGTTTCAACGATACTCCATCTTCTATCAACTGGATCACTTTATCTCTCATAATTTACCTCACTCTCAAAAATAGCATTAATGATCTGCTCACATGCTTCCTTAGTCAAATTGAAATAATTAATCCAAAATTTTGTGTTAACTAAAAATCTTTTAAAATTAAGTGTTTCCTCGGACACACACTTATTAT
>NZ_JAMQUS010000103.1:0-959 GCF_025594995.1 Turicibacter sp. GALT-G1 | reverse complement strand
AATATTGAAAATATTGGTAGGTGATAAGTTGTGCAAGAGAAGGAAAATAAATCAATTGTTCATTATGTAATTAATTGGATAATCATTGTATTAGTAGTTTCTTTTATTTTGTTTTTTGGGGCATCATTATTAACTAACACACAGGTAACAACAATTGTTTGGGAAGATGCATTACAAATGCTCGGGTTTTCTACAACAATATCAACTGTTATAACATGCACACAATTTTTAGCAGATAAATTAAAATAAAAGTCTCTCATGTGTGAGAGGCTTTTATTTTTTCCAGAATCCAGTCAAATATTCCAATCGTAAATATTAAAAATCCTATTAACATATATGAATAAATGTATCCATTCAATAGTAACGAATATTCTTCGGCTAAATTTTTATTTATGTAGACAAAATTTAAAGTTGCATAACCTAAAGAAGCGCTGAATTGAATGATGATAATACCTAATATAAACAAAAAGATTCGCTTTACCATACCAACATTCCCCTCCCCTCTGTTTCTGAATTAGTTTCATTATACAACATTATCCAAAATATAACAATTTATGGTTATACAACTGTAATGCTTCTTGTTCTAATCGCTTCAACGATTTTTTTAAGTAGACTTTTCTTTTAAAACGGTAAATCATCATCACTAACGGAAATAGGATTCATTGCCCTATTTAGACTCCCAGCCAAAGTTGTAGCGGTTGTAAAGGGATTGTTGTAGTTTTGACTGGTGGGAGAGTAATTAGGATTTGAGAAGTTTGGATCAAACGGGTTAATATTACTTTCCATAGCGGGATTAAAAGGCTCTACAGGTTCAGGTATCGTACTACTTTTTTTAGATTCTAGAAAAGTGAATCGATTGACTAAAACCTCTGATAGATACTGGCGGACTCCCGCTTCATTCTCATAATTTCTGACTTGTAATCGCCCCTCAATCCCAATCATCATTCCTTTTAAAACAT
>NZ_JAMQUS010000102.1:0-6990 GCF_025594995.1 Turicibacter sp. GALT-G1 | reverse complement strand
ACTTAATATTACAATCTATCTATATAGAAAAAGAACTAAACTTTCGTTTAGTCCTTTTAGAAATTATAATTTGTTTGGTTCTTCGTAGTCAACACCTTTAGTATCAACTGTCACTGATTTCATGACTTGCCCAATGACTGGTTGATCTAAATGGTTACATTCTACGCTAGCAATTTGATCAACAACATCGATTCCTTCAATCACTTTACCGAAGGCTGCATAGCTTCCATCTAAATGTGAAGAATCTTTATGCATGATAAAGAATTGTGATCCAGCCGAGTTTGGAACGTTTGTACGCGCCATAGAAATAACTCCACGTTCATGTTTGACTGGGTTATCAAACCCATTTGATTTGAATTCTCCGTAGATGCTGTATCCTGGTCCACCAATTCCTAAACCTTGTGGGTCTCCACCTTGAATCATGAAACTACGAATGACACGGTGGAAAATAACACCGTTGTAGAATCCTTTGTTTGCTAATGAGATGAAGTTACGAACTGACTGTGGAGCTACTTCTGGATATAATTCGATTTTCATTACTCCACCGTTTTCCATTTCAATTGTTGCCACTGGATTCGTATCTTTTGAGTATTCTGTTTGTCCAACATATTGTTTTGCCATGTCTTACTACCTCCTATAGATCATTTCTTAGTTGAATTTCTTTCCAACTTCAATTGGATGTGAACCATTTAAAAGGCTTGCAACATCCATACGTTTTTTCCCTGAGATTTGAATATCTGTAATCTTTAATCCAGCATGATCACCACATGCCACCACGATTCCATCTTTTTCAACTTTCACAATCGTTCCAGGTTCAGCATCATATAAATGATTATTTGGTTCAGCCCACCAAATTTTTACTGATAACTCATCTAATTGCGTGAATGCTACTGGCCAAGGGTGAAGTCCACGAACTTGGTTATATAAAACATTGGCTGGTTTATACCAATCAATGCGCTCATCTTCGCGCTTAATATTCCATGCAAATGTCGCTTCTTCATGATTTTGAGGAATTGCCTCGATCTCACCTGCTAATAATTTAGGTAACGTTTCTGCTAAAAGCTTCGCCCCAGCAACACTTAATTTTTCAAACATACTTCCTGTGTGATCTTTTTCCTCAATTGGAACAACGACTTTACTAATCATGTCTCCTGTATCCATTTTGACATCCATGTACATGATTGTAACTCCTGTTTCTTTTTCACCATCAATAATCGCTTTATGAATCGGTGCACCACCACGATATTTTGGTAATAACGAAGCATGAACATTAATACATCCGAACTTTGGTGCATCTAATAAAATTTTCGGGATGATTTGACCAAAAGCAGCTGTAATAATTAAATCTGGATTCCAATCTAAAACTGTCTGATAATCTTCTTTAATTTTTTCAGGTTGGAACACTGGGATGTTGTGCTCTAACGCTTTTTGTTTAACTGGTGTTGGTGTTAAAATACGTTTACGTCCAACTGGACGATCAGGTTGTGTGACAATCCCAACGACTTCATAACCTTCTTTAATAATTGTTTCTAAAACAGGAACTGAAAAGTCAGGAGTTCCCATAAATACAACACGTGTCATGTTGTCCCTCCTCTATTGTAGCTCAAATCACATCTAGCATATGGATGTGAGATTAAACGATAAATCTAGACTCTAATTATTATTACCACATCTATCGACATTTTACTACCATCTTTAGTAAGTTTTTTTAATTAATTAAACTGATTTGGAAAAAAATCAAGTGATAAGCTCACTGAACCTTCTTGGAAATACATTAAAAGCTGAGACAAAATAGCTCTTAACCTCGGTTCCTGCTTATATTTAATCATAAAATACATGCGAAAGCGCTGATTAATTCGCCCAACATACGGCATAGTTGGACCAACAATAATACAGCTATGTCCAAGTTGATTTCGTAAATATTGATTCACTTTATCGCATGCCATAATAAGATCATTATAGTCTTCACTACTCATCATGACACTGGCTAAATAATAATATGGTGGATAGCCAAAACGACGGCGCATCTTCATTTCTTCCACATAAAATGCGTGATAATTTTGCTCAACGACACATTTCATGACGTAATGTTCTGGACTATAGGTCTGAATAAGTACTTCCCCTTCTAGTTCATGACGACCCGCTCGACCTGCAACTTGAGTTAATAATTGGAAGGTTCGTTCAGCGGCTTTAAAATCAGATAAATGAAGCATTAAATCAGCCGCTAAGACACCAACAAGGGTTACATCTGGGAAATCAAGTCCTTTTCCCACCATCTGTGTCCCAATTAAAATATCGGCTTCTTTTCGTTCAAAGGCTGCAATGAGCTCTTGATGTGAACCTTTTTTTGATGTCGTATCTACATCCATTCGCATAATACGTGCACCCCGAAATTGATCTTGTAAATATTCTTCAACTTTTTGAGTTCCTAAACCAAAAAATCGTAACTCTTCACTCTGACAAGATGGACATCGTCTTAAAATGAATGACTCAAAGCCACAATAATGACATTTTAATTTTTGATTTGGTTTATGATATGTCAGTGAGACGTCACAATTTGGACAATTCACCACTTCTCCACACTCGCGACATTGCATAAAGTTCGAATAACCTCGACGATTTAAAAGTAACACGACTTGTTCCTGACGCTCTAAACGCTTTGCAATCGCCTCTTGCAAAACATCACTTAAAATCATTTGATCACTGACCGTTGAATGTTGACGCATATCAATCAATTTGACCGTGGGTAACTTCGCTGTAGAAACGGCACGCTTCGATAACGTTAATAATCGATAAACCCCTTTTTGAGCACGAGCAAATGATTCTAAAGACGGTGTCGCACTTCCTAACACAACTGGACATCGATGCGTAATTGCACGCTGTTTAGCTACTTCAATCGCATGATAGCGTGGCGCCTCTTCCTGCTTATATGTCGCCTCATGCTCCTCATCAATAATAATAATACCGATGTCTTTAAATGGAGCAAAAATTGCTGAACGTGCGCCCACCACAATCTGTACTTCTTGCTTTAAAATCTTACGCCATTCATCATACTTTTCACCCATTGATAAAGCACTATGTAAAACAGCTACTTTATTTTGAAAACGACTTTTGAATCGTCCTGCAATTTGTGGCGTCAAGGCAATCTCCGGCACTAACATAATCGCCTGTTGTCCCTTAGCCAACACATTTTCAATCATCTGTAAATAAACTTCCGTCTTCCCGCTTCCCGTAATGCCATGTAATAAAAAGATATCATGTGCATTTTCCTCGCATGCATGAGCCACGGTTGTCACCGCAACTTGCTGTTCTTGATTTAACTTTAACGCCTTCGATTGTTGATGCACCACATCTGCGTATGGATCACGATAGGCTTCTACCTCGATTTCTTTAATGACCGATTTATCTACAAGTGTTTTCATAATGGCATGAGTAACTTGTAACTCATCCATTAGTTGAGACTTTAAAACGGGGTTCGGCTGTGCTATTAAATATTCTAACACTTGCTTTTGCTTCGCTGCGCGATTAAATGATGATAAATCTAATTTCGGATCGACAAGTGCTATATATTTAATCATCTTTTTACCAAGCTGATCTTTCACTTCATAAATGAGTTCAACTTGTTTATGTTCAATTGCTTGTTTAACTTCTTTTAAAAGGTTAGCAGGGATTTGCTCATAATCAATGACGCGTGAATTTTGAAATAGCGACGCTAAATTTGGCGATAACGTGTCACTTAAACAAAGAAGCTTTTTCTTATATTTTGCACGCATGGCATTTGGAATCATCGCCTCGAAACATTGAATCATCGTACTTCCTGTTTCTTCACTTAAACTCATTCCAAGCTCACGCAACTCATCATTTAAAACTGGAACGACATCAATCAGTTCTTTAATCGGGCGTAGATTTTGTAACTCCGTCTGTTCTTTTAACGAAATAACAAAGCCCATAATCGTGCGAGGTCCAAATGGAACTAAAACACGAACACCAGGTTGAATTAAATGTGCTAATTCTTCTGGCACCGTATAATCAAAGACTTTATTCACAGCTTTATTTTTAATATCAACAACAACTTCAGCAATCACTTTGGCACCTCCCCAATTCATTACCTTTATTATAACACACGACATATTTTGATAAACGTACGCAAAAACAAAAACCTTAGCATTCGCTAAGGTTTAATCATTATTGTTCTTTTAATTCGAAATCAACAACGTCGTTTAATAGTTCTTCTAAAGCAACCCCAACTGGTTTTGCACATTTAGCTGTTGGTAATCCGTCAACATAATCTAATTGTGATTGTCCAGCGTCAACAATTTGACGTGCACGTTTTGCAGCGATGTAAGCGATTTTGTATTTAGAATCTACTTTATCTAATAATTTATCGATTGATGGATAGCGCATTCCTGTCATTACTATTCAACCTCCACAATATTCTTATTATAATATTCTAAGACACGGTTTGAGCGTGAATGCTCAGCTTCAATGATTGCCATAATACGATCACGAGCATTTTCTACCGTATCATTGATAACGATATAGTCGTATTCATGAGCAAGTCCAATTTCAGACTCTGCTTTTTGCATACGTTTATTAATAACTTCCATCGCTTCTGTTCCACGAGTCATAATGCGATTACGAAGCTCTTCCATGCTAGGAGGAGCAATAAAGATGAAGCATGCATCTGGCATTACATTTTTAACTTGTAATGCACCTTGAACTTCGATTTCAAGAACAACGTCTTTTCCTTCATCTAATTTTTGTTTCACATAATCAAGCGGTGTTCCGTAATAATTTCCAACGAATTCAGCCCACTCTAATAATTGACCTTGATCAATTCTATCTAAAAATTCTTCTTTTTCAACGAAGAAATAATCCACACCATGAACTTCTCCAACGCGTGGTTTTCTTGTTGTCATTGAAATTGAATACTCTAAATTATGGTTTTCTTGTTCGAATATTGATGCGCGCACAGTTCCTTTTCCTACACCACTAGGACCTGATATGACTATTAGTACGCCTTTTTCTACTAATCTCATGCATTCACTTCTCCTTAAACTTTCATTCCACTATAATAGCATGAATTTCAACAAAATTAAATAGCTCGACACAGAATTTATCATGAATTATTTTACAGTTCATTTTAGACATTTTAGAAATATCTATACACACAGTATGATTATTATGAGATTTTTCAGTTATTTTTATGTCTAACAGTTTTAAAAAATGATATACTTTTGAATATAAATTCATTGTTAAAGAGGTGATTTTTAATGGCTTTTGATGGTCTTATGACGTCTAGTGTCGCTGCTTCCTTAAAGGAATCGCTACTTGCTGGGCGTATCAATAAAATTTATCAATTATCAAACCACGAAATTTTAATGCAAATTCGTGCACAAGGAAAAAATCAGAAAGTCTTATTTTCAACACATTCATCTTATGCTCGTGTGCAAATCACAAAGCTTGATTATCAATATCCAGATGAGCCACCGATGTTTTGTATGTTTTTAAGAAAACATCTAGAAGGTGGAATTATTTATAACATCGAACAGATTAACCATGATCGTATCATCAAGTTTACGATTCGTCATATCAACGAACTCGGTGATCAAATGATTAAGTTTTTATATATTGAGATTATGGGAAAACATAGTAACTTAATTTTAACAGATGCGACGCATCGTATTTTAGATACGATTAAACATATCTCACCTCTTGTCAATCGTTATCGTTCTTTACAACCAGGTGCTACCTATATTTTACCACCTACGCAAGAAAAACAACTGCCAACCGATATTGACTTTGAAACCTTCTCAAGCTTAATAGTTGAAGGTGAACGTTACGATAAACAACTGGTCGCTAAATTCCAAGGCTTATCTCCACTCATTGCGCGTGAAATCATTTATCGCAGTGAATCAGATTCAATCCAAAATATCTATGACTCGTTTACGAATGTCTTGACTAAAATTCAAGAAGCACCTTCTCCTCATGTCATGATAGCGTCCAAAGAATACTTCTACCTTCTTCCGCTATATCATATTGAAGGAGAACTGATTCCGTGCGTTACATTATGGGACATGTTTGACCGCTATTATTTTGGAAAAGATGAACGCGATCGTATTAAACAACAATTCCATGATATTGAACGTTTTATCCGTCAAGAATATGACAAAAATGTAAAAAAACTTGAAAAGTTAAATGAGGAATTAGTGAATTCCGAAAAAGCGGAGCAGTATAAAGTTTTAGGTGAGTTAATTTTAGCGAATATCTATCAAATTAAACGCGGTGACTCAGTTGTGCGTGTACAAAACTTCTATTCAGAGAACCTAGAAGAACTTGATATTCCATTAGAGCCGATGTTATCAGCATCTGAAAATGCTCAAAAATACTTCCAAAAGTATACCAAAGCTAAAAATGCGGTGAATTATATTTTAGAGCAACTCGAGTTAACCGAAAAAGAGATTGCTTACTTTGAAACGCTGATGATTCAAATTGAAACAGCAACGTTAAAAGATGCCTATGAGATTAAAGAAGAACTTGAGTTAGCAGGGTATTTACGTAAACGTCAAATTAAAAAACGTAAAACGAATGGAAAACCAAACATCGAGAAATATTTATCAACAGACGGTGTCGAGATTTTCGTTGGGAAAAATAATTTACAAAATGATTACTTAACCCATAAATTCGCCCGTCGTCACGAATGGTGGTTCCACGCTAAAGATATGCCAGGTTCGCACGTCTTAGTTCGAAGCGATGCCGATGAGTTAAGCGAAGCTACGATTCGTTCAGCGGCACAGCTCGCATCTTATTTCTCAAAAGGGCGCTTATCATCAAGTGTGCCTATTGATTACACACGCGTACGCCACGTTAAAAAAGTACCTGCTGCCCATCTTGGATTCGTCACATATGAGAATCAAAAAACGATTTATATCGATCCAGATGAAAGCTTCATTATGAACTTAACGAAATTAAAATAATCGAGTAGGAGAT
>NZ_JAMQUS010000101.1:0-9855 GCF_025594995.1 Turicibacter sp. GALT-G1 | reverse complement strand
CCGTTCATATTTAGAGATAAAATAGAACCGCCGTATACGGAACCGTACGTACGGTGGTGTGAGAGGACGATGATTAAATTAATTAATTATCTCCTACTCGATTGCAATGATATGTAAAAAAAAGTAAAATTATATTCAAGAAGAGGGGAGATATGTGATGAATCAAAATATAGGATGTTTAGGAAGTATACTACGGATATTTGGGATCTTGTCTAAAGAGGTTAGTCCGCAAATGAGGTAGGCAAGTGAGATAAAGCTACCTTATCGGTTAAGGGACGATTTTTTATCATCTACAGAATTATCATTTTATAAAGTACTTATGTTAGTTTTAGAGAATGAATCAGTTACAGTTTTTACAAAGGTATCTTTAGGGGATTTGTTTTTTTGAATATTAGAGATTATAAAGAAAGAACGAAATATTGGAATAAAATTAATCGTAAGCATGTTGATTTCTTAATTTGTGATCGCGATACACTAAAACCAATTGTAGCAATTGAATTAGATGATTCGACACATGCACGAGAAAATCGACAACTGAGAGATGAGTTTGTCAATCAGATTTTCACAGCAGCAAAATTACCACTTATACATATTAAGGTGAGTCAGTCCTATATTGTTTCAACATTACAGGATGAATTAAAAAAATATCTTAATCAAGCAGATGAGTCTAAAAAGGTATCAAAGGTTAATGAGCGTGTTCCAGTTTGTCCGAAGTGCCAAATAGAGATGGTAGTTCGTGAAACTAGAAGAGGAATGAATCAAGGACAAAAGTTTTATGGTTGTGTAAATTATCCTCGTTGTAAACAAACAGAACCTTTCTTATAATAATTAAATAAATCTCTTCATATAGTATTAAATGAAGTCATCATACGATGAAGGGGGATACTTTAAATGAAGGGGTTCTTAGGAGAGCAGTTGTATCGTTTGTATAAAGTGATTTTGAAGCTTGTATTAACGATAGTACCGACTGTACTGATGACGATTACTTTTTTTGTTCAATTAGCTCATTTTGAGTTTGGATTGGAAGGGATTTTCTCTCAAATCATAGGTCTATGTATTCATATATTAATAACTTTAATTCATGCGCTTATCATCTCATTTATTTGGGTAACTGTTGTTTTCTTTTTGCTGAAGATCTGCTCGTTTCCGATTGATGGAATTGATATTGATTCATTAGAAAATCTCGTCCTAAAAAGGGATAAAAATCATGGATATATTTCTAAAAGTGATTGTCTTTTTAACATGATTGGAATTGTCTTTTTGATTTGGCTCATCTGTTTTCAACCTCAATGGATTGCGAGTTATCATGTTTTGAATGGACAGCTACAAATAATGGAGCCATTATTCAATGTCTCTGTTTTAAGGGGCTATCACCCGTTAATTTTTATTATTTATGGATTTGGTCTACTTTATTATTGGTGTAAGTTAATGTTAGGACGATGGTCATTCAAACTGCTTATATTTCAATTAGTGTATAAAGTGTCAGCCTGTTTCTTATTTTGTATGATGATGTTAAATCAAACGCTATTTAATGAACGATTCTTTACAACGTTATTTTCTTTTAGTCATTCAAACTGGACAATCGATTGGTATGTATCGAGTCGAGTGTTAATCGTTATCTCTGTTGTTAGTTTAGTCATTGAAATGAGTCGAAGTTTTCTGGAGTACAGTAAAGATCATTAAGGAGGCGGATTAAAATGAATTTGCTGGATGAATTAACCCTTCTTTTCTAGAAAATTGAAAAGAAGGGGACTTATATGTTTAAGAAAGATCAATTAAATCAATTAGCTTTACCATTAATCTTAAGTAATGTTGTATCACTAGTTATTAGTCTTTGTGATCAAGCTGTTATGGGCCATTTATCAATAACAAGTTTTGCTGCAGTTGGAATTGTAGCTGGATTTATTAATAGTGTGACAGGGGTATTAGGTGCAACTTCAATTAGCTTCAATATTTTAGGAGCACGAGTTTATCAGAATCAATCATTGTTTCGAAAATATCTTGAAACTCAGGTCATATTAAGTTTATTAATAGGACTACTAGGTTTTGGATTTATAACCTTTGGTGGAAAGTTTATCTTTCAACAGATTTATCAATTAAATGCGCAAGTACTAGAAGAATCATTGAACTATGCGTATATATTCAGTAGTTCTATTGGATTAAATCTGTTATTATTCACTTGTTCAAGCTATTTAAAAATAATAAATCGAACTAAATATATTTTAATTGGGAATACAGTTGCCACAATCAGTAATGTTATTCTTGATTTGCTCTTTGTTTATGGTTTAGGTTTGGGGATGATTGGAAATGCAGTTGGATCTGTTTTAGCACTCATTTTAAATCTTATTATATACCTTGTTTTATTGAAATGTGAAATCAGATGGGAGGTACCATTATTTAGATTTTCTTTAATTAAAGAAAATCTTCAATATGCCTTTCCAATGATGGTTCAAGAATTTTTAGAAAATACCATTTTAATTGTAGTATTAGGAGCGTTAATCTCACGTATTGGGCTTCTTGAGGTCTCGGTTTATCAACTAATTAATAATTTATTACAGATTTCATGGATGCCAATGTATGCTTATGCACAGGCAACCTTGACGATTGTCAGTGAGAATCCAAAATGCATTGTTCCAATTCATCAGCAAGCGATTACTAGGTCCATTCGATTATATGCTTTAATTTCAGTTTTTCTTGTTTTAAATCAGAATTTTATTATTAATTTAATTACTAATCAAAAATTATTATTAGAGTATTTTTGTAAGTACTTTCCAATGGTTATTATTCTTTTTATTTTTAATAATATGTTAACAATTTATCAATATACACTTCAGACTTTAGGAGAACAGAAGTGGATTTTAAAAACTACATTACTTATTTATAGTATAGGATATCTACTTATCTATTTGTTTGCTCAATTGTATAAATCTTTATGGATTGTTTACGTGATCCTTGCTATGATTTATTTTATATTATCAAGGATCATGAAACTAAAACTTAAAATAAATCTAGACAAATATCTCCAAATTCCACCATGTTTATAGTAAAATAGGAACCAGGTATGAAGGTTTTTGATTTTGGTAGCTAGGTGGATGATAAGAAGTGGGTCAGAGTTATAAATCAGTAAAGAAAAATTTTATCATTGTTGTTATTCTTGTAATGACGATAATTAGCTTAATAGGAGCAACCATTGAGCGATATTTTGAAGAGATGCTAGTTAGTGATTATCGAAAAGAAAGCCTTGAAGTTTCAAGTCATATGGCAAAGGCAATTGACGAACATTTAACTTCGAAGATAAAAGAGCTAGAGTTTTTAGCAGGTGTTGTAGTTGAAAAGGTTGGAGATGATTCAACATTTGAGTTTGATATTTTAAATCAAGATTTAAGTTCAGAAATATTTAATGCTTTATATTTAGCTAAGGCTGATGGAACTGTTCGATCAACGGATGGAATAGAGAGAAATTACGGTGATCGAAGCTTTTTCCGACTTGCAATGAGTGGAAGAAGTAATATTTCAAACCCAATTACTAGTCAATTTGACAGTAAGCGAATCATTGTCTATGCCGTTCCTATTCAAAAAGATAATCAAGTCATTGGAGTTTTATGTGGAAGAAATACAGTTGAAGAATTAAATAAAATTATTTTAAGTCAAATGTATGGATCAAGTACGGACGTTTATGTTGTGGGTGATAACGGTGAAGTTATTCTTTCTAATAATTATAATAATAATTTTGTTGTAAATTCCTTTAATGACTATTATATTAATTTACCTGCTCCTAGTAATTCACAGTATATTCTGTCGACTAATCATAGTCAAAGTATTGAGTGGGAAGATAATTATGGAAACACTAGCTATATTAATTATCAGAAAATTGATAATGTAAGTGATTGGTATATTTTAACGACGGCTAATCCAGAAGTATTGGCTACTAAGATTCAACACATGAAACAACTGACATGGTGTGTCGTCATTTTAATTAATATATTATTTTTGTGTATTTATTATTATGTTATAAAGATCAAGAAAGATAACTTAGAGTATATTAAACGGTTAGCATTTTATGATTCAGTGACAGGATTATTAAATAACAATGGGTTTATGAAGAAAGTTGAATCTGTGCTAAAGCGTTCAAACCAAACGTATTATTCATTAGTGGTGTTTGATTTAGAATCTTTTAAATTAATCAATGAAATTTATGGCTATAGTAAAGGGGATCAACTTTTAAAAGAAATTGCTTTTCGGTTAAAGGCGGAATTTCATCCATCAACTATTTTTGGACGATTATCTAATGATGTTTTTATTTTAATGCTTGATACAAGAATTAAATATGAAGAGAAATTAATTCCAGCTACAATTCAAAGTATTGTTAATTTAGCAAGTCAACAGATTATAGAGAATCCATTGAATGCAAGTATAGGGATGTATTATTTTGATAATAGTGAATTAAATATCCAGCGTGCAATTGACCATGCAGATATGGCACGTTTACATGCTAAGAAAAATTTATCTAAGCGTTACTACTTATTTGATGATAAATTATTTAAAAATAAAATGGATTTAAAATTAATTGAGCAAGAGATAAAACCTTCATTAATTTCTAAACATTTCCAAGTATTTTATCAACCTAAAGTAAATCCTTGTACAGAGGAAATCGTAGGTGCTGAAGCACTAGTTCGTTGGTTCCATCCAGATCGGGGATTTATTAGTCCAGCATTGTTTATTCCTATTGCTGAAAAATCGGGAGATATTATTACTGTTGGAAGATGGGTGTTTAATGAAGTGTGCTCGATGTTAGCTGAACAAAAGCAAAAAGGTATTGAGAGTATTCCTATTTCAATTAATTTATCTCGTGTCGAGTTATATCAGTCGGATTTAATTTTATTTTTAAAATCAGTCATTTCTCGTTATCAAATCGATCCATGTTTAATTGAAGTTGAAATTACAGAAACAACTGCATTAAATGATGTAGAATTAATTAATGAAAAAATTAAAGCTATTCATGAACTTGGTATGAAAGTATCAATGGATGACTTTGGAACTGGAAGTTCAACGTTTAGTAACCTAAAGCAGGTTGATATTGATATTTTAAAAATTGATCGATCATTTTTATGTGATATTGAGACGAACTTTAAAAGTAAGGAATTGGTTCATGGAATCATTGATTTAGCTAAGCGAATTGGTGTTGCTGTTGTCTGTGAGGGAGTAGAAGTTCAAGAGCAAGTTAAGATTCTCAAAGAAATGCGTTGTGACCTCATTCAAGGATATGTTTATGCAAAGCCAATGCCAAGATCAGAATTTGAAGATAAAATCCAACGAGATGATTTTCTTTAAGAATCAACGTTTATAATTACTAATCCTTAGAGAGGTAAGTTAATGCTGCTTACTTTTCTAAGGATTTTTTAAAGTAATAGTTACCGTTTTATTCCTATTGCGGTTGTGGATCTAATAATCATCTGCTATGATAAAAATAAGTAGCTAGTATATGCGAACTGTAGTTGAAGAGGAGGGAGATAAGAAAATGAATCCTATCTTATTAGCTTTTATAGGGACAATGATTACATTCTTAGCTACAGTAATAGGTTCAGCTTTTGTTTTCTTTTTTAGAAATGGAATTAGTCCGTTTTATCAACGAATTTGTTTAGGTTTTGCTGCTGGGGTGATGATTGCTGCTTCAGTATGGTCACTTTTGATTCCTGCGATTGAAATGGCTGAAGAACAGGGAAAGATTGGATGGATTCCTGCAGCGGGTGGTTTTATTTTAGGTGGGTTATTTTTATATATATTAGATAAAATGTTACCTCATTTGCATCTAATGAGTGGATTAACAGAAGGTCCCTCGACTCAATTAAAGAAATCGACGCTATTATTTTTAGCTGTGACCTTACATAATATTCCGGAGGGATTGGCTGTTGGTCTGTCATTTGCTTTAGCTGCCAGAGAGGGAGGCTCACTTAGTTTAAGTGCGGCACTTGTTTTGGCGATTGGAATTGGATTACAGAATCTACCTGAAGGAGCTGCTATTTCTTTGCCATTACGCAAACAAGGGGTTAGTACTCAAAAAGCCTTTGCTTTTGGTGCCTTATCAGGAATTGTGGAACCGATTTAAGGTATATTAGGTACTATTTTAGTTAAATCAATTATTAGTATTATGCCATGGTTCTTAGCTTTTGCCGCAGGTGCAATGATTTATGTTGTAGTTGAGGAATTAATTCCAGAAGCCCAATTAGGAGAACACTCAGATTCAGGAACATTAGGAGTTATGATAGGCTTCCTCATTATGATGATTTTAGATATTGCTTTAGGTTAGAAAACTTGATTGAATAAATCAAGTTTTTTTAATTTGTAAAAAAGAGGATAATTGACAACACTAAAATTATGATTATAATATTCTTATACACCCCCCCGGGGGGTAGGAGGTATGACTATATGAATGAAGAACGAAAAAAAGCATTACAATCATTAAAAACAGCCAGAGGACAAATTGATGGGATTGTAAAAATGATAGAAGATGAACGATATTGTATGGATATTTCAAATCAAATTGTAGCTTCACAAGCTCTTTTAAAACGTGCGAATTTATTAATTTTAAAGCAGCATTTAAATCATTGCGTTACACAGGCTTGTTTAAATGGTGGAAGTGAAGAGAAGATTGATGAGATTATGGCAATTTTAGAAAAAGCAATGAGTAAATAGAAAGGGAGGTTTTAGAATGAAGAAAGTGTCGATGAAAATCGAAGGAATGAGCTGTTCTGCTTGTGCGAACCGCATTGAGCGTATCGTTAATAAGCTTGATGGAGTCGAAAAAGGCGCAGTGAACTTTGCGGCAGAAACGTTAGCCCTTGAATATGATGAATCAGCGGTTGAGTTAGGACAAGTAGAGGCGGCTATTGAAAAAGCAGGTTTTAAAGTGAAGAAAAATATAAAAGATTATACCTTCAAAGTTGAAGGAATGACCTGTTCAGCTTGTGCTAATCGAGTGGAGAGAGTGACACAAAAAATTGAGGGTGTTGAATTAGCTGTTGTTAATTTTGCGACTGAAAAATTAACCATTAAGTTAGATGCAGATGTAGCGAGTTATGGGCAAGTGAAAGCAGCAGTTGAAAAGGCTGGCTTTCAATTAGTTTCAGAAGAAGATACGATTAAAGGAGAAGAGAAAAAGCATGATGAAGCTTCAAAGTTACTAATACGCTTTATCATTTCATTAATTTTTGCTGTACCACTTTTAATTATTTCGATGGGACATATGGTCGGAATGCCACTTCCTCATTTGATTGATCCAATGATGAATCCATTTAACTTTGGGATAGTGCAATTGATTTTAACTTTACCAGTTGTTATGGCAGGCTATAAGTTTTATCAAGTTGGAATTAAAAATTTAATTCAACTAAGTCCAAATATGGATTCGTTAATTGCGATTGGAACACTAACTGCCTTTTTCTACAGTGTGTTTGGAATTTATAAGATTACACAAGGTGATGCAAGCTATGCGATGCATTTATACTTTGAATCAGCTGCTGTTATTCTTACCTTAATCACACTAGGAAAATACTTAGAGGCGGTCTCAAAAGGTAAAACTTCACAGGCCATTAAAGCTCTAATGGGATTAGCACCAAAAACAGCCACGATTGAGCGAAATGGCCGTGAGTTAGAAGTTCCAATTGAAGAAGTGGTGGTTGGGGATCTTGTTTTAGTGAAACCAGGTGAAAAGTTACCGGTTGATGGTGAAGTTATTGAAGGAAGTACAGCGATTGATGAATCAATGTTAACAGGAGAAAGCATTCCAGTTGAGAAAACAGTTGGTAGCTTAGTTATTGGAGCAAGTATTAATAAAACTGGATTTATTAAATATAAAGCGACTAAAGTGGGACGTGATACAGCTTTATCACAAATCGTCAAGTTAGTAGAAGATGCTCAAGGGTCAAAAGCACCGATTGCAAAAATGGCTGATATTATTTCAGCTTACTTTGTACCGATTGTTATTGGATTAGCGATTCTTTCATCAGTTGCATGGTTATTAGCTGGTGAAACAGGTGTCTTTGCCTTATCGATTTTTATTTCGGTATTAGTCATTGCTTGTCCATGTGCATTAGGATTAGCAACCCCTACAGCCATTATGGTTGGGACAGGAAAAGGTGCTGAATATGGTGTTTTAATTAAAGGTGGAGAAGCGTTAGAAACGACTCATAAATTATCAACACTCATTTTTGATAAAACAGGCACGATCACAGAAGGGAAACCGAAGGTAACAGATATCGTGACCACAAATCTTTCAGAAGAACAGTTATTAATTTATGCGGCGAGTGCTGAAAAGGGTTCTGAACATCCACTTGGAGAAGCGATTGTACGTGCAGCTATTGATCGTGGATATCAACTATGTGAATTACAATCATTTAATGCAATCCCTGGACATGGGATTGAAGTGGGTATCCAAGGTAAACAGATGTTACTTGGTAATAAAAAGTTAATGATTGAAAAGACTATTGATGTATCCTCATTAAGTGAAACATCGGATCAGCTTGCTTATGATGGGAAAACACCAATGTATATGGCAATTGATGGTCAGTTAGCAGGAATTATTGCAGTGGCAGATACGGTAAAAGAGAGCAGTAAAAAAGCAATTGAAACGTTACATCAAATGGGAATTAAAGTTGCCATGATTACTGGTGATAATCAAAAAACAGCAGATGCTATTGCACGTCAAGTTGGAATAGATTTAGTTTTAGCAGAAGTTTTACCCGCTGATAAAGCAAATGAAGTGAAAAAGTTACAAGAAACTGGTGTGAAAGTCGGAATGGTTGGAGATGGAATTAACGATGCGCCAGCCTTAGCACAAGCTGATATTGGAATCGCCATTGGTAGTGGAACAGATGTTGCGATTGAATCAGCTGATATTGTTTTAATGAAGAGTGATTTAATGGATGTGTCAACAGCTATTAAGTTAAGTAAAGCAACCATTCGTAATATTAAAGAGAATTTATTCTGGGCATTTGCTTATAATGTATTAGGAATTCCAGTTGCGATGGGATTATTACACTTACTTGGTGGCCCATTATTAAATCCAATGATTGCAGCAGCTGCCATGAGCTTAAGCTCAGTTTCTGTTTTATTAAATGCTTTACGATTACGACGATTTAAAGCATAAACTTAAAAGGAGGTATTCAAATGAAAAAGAAAATTCAATTAGAAGGTATGAGTTGTGGGCATTGTGTCGCACATGTTAAAGAGGTTTTAGAAGCATTAGAAAATACAACAGATATCCAAGTTGATTTAGGAACTCAATCTGTTTTAGTTGAGACAGGGGTAACTGATGAATTAATCAGACAAGCCATTGATGAAGCTGGATATACAGTACTTGGAATTGACTAATAGAAGAAACTGATGAGCTATCTCGAATGAGATAGCTTTCTTTTTTATCCAAAGAAAGGTAACATTAGAAACCAAACTAAATGAAGAACATTAATAATGAGATAAAATCCAAGTAAGCCAATGAGACAGTAGTTAGTAAGTTTAATCATTTTTACTGTTGCTGTTTTTAAACGAATATAAAGATATACAAATAGGACCGCAGGTAAAAGAACCTTAATAAAAAATGTGGCTATAGAATTGGTAATAATATTTGCCATTAGTGGATTAGCTTCAATAATGAGCCCGGTATTAACCAAGATAATTGTTAAGCTAATATCACTAATATTCAGAAGATACAGAATTAGGAGTTTGATTTTTAAATTTGGGAGTTGGTATCGCCGAATAAAGTTAAACATGATTAATCACCTATTTTTTTACTATTTTCTTTGTTTTGGGTTATAAATCAGTATATTATTCTGGGAGATAAGTTATGGATTGTCAACACTAAAC
>NZ_JAMQUS010000100.1:0-780 GCF_025594995.1 Turicibacter sp. GALT-G1 | reverse complement strand
GAAGGTCTTTCATTGATATGTTGAATAAATCCTTGAACAGCGTTTCTAATCTCATTTATATTTTTATAAAAGACATTATGAATCACAGATTGTTTTAACCATTTCCATAATCCTTCAATTAAGTTTAATTCAGGACTATAAGGTGGTAAAAAGACTAACCTTAATCTATTTTTGTGTTCGTTTAAAAAAGGTTGTATGACTTTAGCGTGATGAATTCTTGCATTATCTAAAATCAAAACAATCTTTCCAGTTGGATATTCCTTTAAAACATTGTTTAAGAATTTAAGAAAAATCTCAGCTGTGTAACGTTCTTCTTCTTGAACATAAACATGACCTGTCTCATAGTTAAGGATTCCTATTAATTTGATACTTTTATTATTCCCGTAAGTAGGAATAATCCGTTGTTTTCCTTTGGGAAACCAATTATTGACTAATGATTGATAATCTCTAATGGAACTTTCGTCTTGAAACAATAAATGATCAATCTCTCCACGAATCAAAATTTTTTAATTGTTCGAATTCCTGTTTAAATCTCTCTTGTTTTTCTTGACTGGCTCTAGCTAATGAGTAAGTCGGACGTGAGTAGCTAAAACCTAAGCGTAACAACATGTCACGCATTCCTCCTTTAGTAAATGAGATGCCAAATTCTCTTTTTACCCAAAGACATAGAAGCTTACAATTCCAAGTCATATAAGGTTCAAGCCCAACACCTGAAGGTGTTTTCTCAACTATTGTTTCAATTAACGAAGCTTCCTGTGAAGGTGAAAGTTTCTTCGGACA
>NZ_JAMQUS010000010.1:0-51453 GCF_025594995.1 Turicibacter sp. GALT-G1 | reverse complement strand
AGTTGACAAAGAGCCATTTATTTCAATAAACAAAAAACCCTCTAATCAGTGGTGGGATTAGAGGGCTTTTAATAGTTATTCTAATTATTTAACAACGATGTTAACTAATTTTCCTGGAACAGCAATTGTTTTTACAATTTCTTTTCCAGCAACGAAGTTTTGAACATTTTCATGTGCCATCGCTGTTTCTAACATGTCTTCTTTTGAAATATTAGCAGCTACCTCGATACGAGCACGTAACTTACCGTTAACTTGGGCAATGATTGTAATGGTATCCGATACTAATTTTGCTTCATCATATGTTGGCCATGCTTCATATGAAACAGTTCCTTCATGTCCAAGCACCGACCAGATTTCTTCTGTCATATGCGGAGCGATTGGATTTAATAATTTAACAAATCCTTCTGCATATTCACGTGGAATGCTTGTTGCTTTATATGATTCATTGATGAAGATCATCATTTGAGCGATCGCAGTATTGAAGCTTAATTTTTCATAATCCTCAGTTACTTTCTTCACTGTTTCATGATAAACTTTATCTAATTTTCCATCGTTTTCAGCGACTACTTTTTCAGCTAATGTGTGCTCTGGAGTCACGAATAAACGCCACACACGATCTAAGAAACGACGGCTTCCATCTAATCCTTCAGTTGACCAAGCGATAGCTGCATCAAGTGGTCCCATGAACATTTCGTATAAACGTAATGTATCTGCTCCATGAGATTCAACGATATCATCTGGATTTACAACGTTTCCTTTAGATTTTGACATTTTCTCATTGTTTTCACCTAAGATCATTCCTTGGTTGAATAAACGTTGGAATGGTTCTTTTGTTTCAACAATTCCTAAATCGAATAATACTTTATGCCAGAAGCGAGCGTATAATAAGTGTAATACAGCATGCTCTGCTCCACCGATGTATAAATCAACTGGTAACCATTCTTTTAATAATTGTTTGGCTTCTTCTGTATTTAATCCAACATAGTCTTCACCTTGTTTTAAGATATAGCCAATGTAGTACCAGCAGCTTCCAGCCCATTGTGGCATTGTATTTGTTTCACGACGACCTTTTACTCCATCTTCACGTACAACTTCTAACCATTCTTTTGCATTAGCAAGTGGAGATTCACCTGTTCCAGATGGTTTGATGTTATCCATCACTGGTAATTCAAGTGGTAATTGATCGGCTTCTAAAACAGACATTGTTCCATCTTCCCACATAATCACTGGGAATGGTTCTCCCCAATAACGTTGACGAGAGAATAACCAGTCACGTAGTTTATAGTTAACTTTACGAGATCCAGCACCGTTTGCTTCTAACCATTCAATAACAGCAGCTTTAGCATCTGCATTGTTCATTCCATTAATGAAGTCTGATTCGATGTGAGCATCATCTCCAGTGAAGGCACCTTCTGTGATATCCCCTTCAATGACTTGCTTAATTGTTAAGTCATATTTCTTAGCGAATTCGTAGTCACGCTCATCGTGTGCAGGCACTGCCATAACAGCTCCTGTTCCGTAGCTTGCTAAAACATAATCTCCGATCCAAACTGGAACTTGAGCTCCTGTAATTGGATGAATTGCGTAAGCTCCTGTTGCCACACCTGATTTTTCTTTATTTAATTCTGTACGCTCTAAATCAGATTTTGCTTTTGCAGCTTCTTGATAAGCAACAACCGCTTCTTTACATTCAGGCGTTGTAATTTCATTTACTAATGGATGTTCTGGTGCTAAAACAACGTATGTTACACCGAATACCGTATCAGGACGTGTTGTAAACACATCAAATGAATGTTCTGTTCCATTAACTTTAAAGTTAATTAACGCTCCTTCACTCTTACCGATCCAGTTACGTTGCATATCTTTAATGCTTTCTGTCCAGTCTAACCCTTCTAAATCTTCAAGTAATCGTTCAGCATAATGTGTAATTTTAAGCACCCATTGTTTCATTGGTTTCTTGATTACAGGATGTTCCCCACGTTCAGAGACCATTTTCCCATCAACATTTAAAACTTCCTCATTTGCTAAAACTGTTCCTAACCCTTCACACCAGTTAACTTCAATATCTTTAATTTCAGCTAATCCCATGTTATATAATTGGGTGAAAATCCATTGTGTCCATTTATAATATTTTGGATCGGTTGTATTTAACTCTTTATCCCAATCATATGAGAATCCTAATGATTGAATTTGTTTACGGAATGTATTAATGTTAATATCCGTAAATTCACGAGGGTCATTTCCTGTATTTAATGCATATTGCTCAGCTGGTAAACCGAATGCATCCCATCCCATTGGATGTAAGACACGGTACCCTTGCATACGTTTCATACGAGAAACAATATCAGTTGCTGTATATCCTTCTGGATGACCGACGTGAAGTCCCGCTCCAGATGGATAAGGGAACATATCTAATGCATAATACTTAGGTTTTGACTTATCTTCAGACGTTTTGAATGTCTTATTTTCTAGCCAATAATTTTGCCACTTTTGTTCAATCTGTTTGTGATCAAATGCCATAATTCTACCTCCGGGCCCCCGGCCTGCGAAGCAGGTATCCTCCACTGCTGGGGTAATCTTAAATTTGTAGGTGAGTCTACTATTCATTAAGAAAATTTAAATACTGCTTTCTTTTCTTAAATGATGAAGTAAACACTTCACTAAAATAAAACCAAATATTATGAATAATTTGTGACGAATCGATATAAATTATTCATTAATACAAAATAATGGATTAAATTCCATAAACCTATATCTTATTCTTTTTAATAAAGATGGGGTAAGAAAAATCTTTTATCCCTCACTCAAAAAGTTAAAGAGAACACCCTCTTCCCATCAAAGGAGGGAAAGCTAAGAGTCCAACTACTTCGCTATACATATAGTTGAATTAATCCACTAAAGCAGATCGTTGAACTAACAAAAAAAGTCCTTAGAATATTTCTATTCTAAGGACGTAAATTACGCGGTACCACCTTAGTTGCAAGAGTCTAAAAAAAGTAGTCTCTTACCTCTCTCATCTTTTAACGCAAGAATACGGCAATCATTACTTAAATTTCACAATTGCAACTCCGAGGTGAGTTCATAAGTGTTCTATACGAATTTGCACCAACCATTCGCTCTCTACAATAGTCCCAACTTACTACTAGTCCTCTTCACGGTTCATATAAGTTTATTCTAGAAAAATTATATCAAACCTTTCACAAAAAACAAGATTTTTTATAAAAAAACGTCATAAAACAATATCTCGTGCCACTAATTCACATCTATGATAAAATAAAAGACGATAAACAAACAACATACAACAATCCTCATCATTTTAAAGGACTATCTTAAATGATGCATTCGTGATTGATTTGATAAAAAGAACATACTAAAAACAGGAGGAATAGATAGATGAACAATCCGTTTCCATACAGCTATGCTGATAAACGATACCATACATTAAACTATCATTTACGTGAAAAATATAACCAAAAAATCTTCAAAGTCATGATTAATGCTGGATTTACTTGTCCAAATATTGATGGAACGGTTAAATACGGTGGATGTACGTTCTGTAGTACCAAAGGTAGTGGTGACTTTGCTGGAAATCCAGAAGACAATTTAAAAACTCAATTTAATCAAGTCAAAGAGATGATGCATCAAAAATGGCCTGAAGCAGGATACATCGCCTATTTCCAAGCCTTCTCAAATACACATGCCCCGCTTGAAGTCTTAAAACGTAAATATGAAGCCGTTTTAGAATGTGATCCAAATATTGTCGCTCTTTCAATTGGGACACGTCCTGACTGTTTACCAGATGATGTCGTCGACTACTTAGGTGAATTAAACAAAGAAGTCGATTTATGGGTAGAACTTGGGCTTCAATCGATGCATGACAAAACAGGAAAACTAATTAACCGCGGACATGATTATCAAACATTAGTCGAAGGCGTTAACAAACTTCGCGCGAAAAATATCGATGTCATCATTCATATCATCAATGGATTACCAGGTGAAACACATGAAATGATGTTAGAGACTGCAAAAGCTGTAGCGGGACTTGATGTCCAAGGAATCAAAATTCATTTACTTCACGTCATTGAAGGAACACCAATGCACAAAATGTTAGACAAAGGGATGTTAACACTTATGGAGAAAGATGAGTATATCGACTTAGTCGTTGATCAATTAGAAATCTTACCCCCTGAAATGGTTATCCATCGTTTAACAGGTGATGCCGTTCGTGAAGAATTAGTTGGACCGATGTGGAGTTTAAAAAAATGGGAAGTTTTAAATGCAATTGATGATCGTTTAAAAGAGCGTAACACTTACCAAGGACGACTTTATCAAAAACCGGAGGAAAACTAAGATGGCACAGACATTAGAACGCGTTCTTCCCTTTTCAAAAAATTTATTAGAAAAAGCTTTAAAACCAGGTGATGTTGCGATTGATGGAACAGCTGGTAATGGTTATGATACGTTATTTTTAGCAGAAATTGTTGGTAAGTCAGGCCATGTTTATAGCTTTGATGTCCAAGAAGAAGCCATTCAAAGTACGCAAACTAAGTTAAAAGAAGCTGATATTAACCATGTAACTTTAATTCATGATGGACATCAACATGTCCTAAATTATGTGCAACAACCAATTAGCGCGGCGATTTTTAATCTAGGTTACCTTCCTGGTAGTGATCAAAGTATTACGACTCATGGTGAAACGACATGGAAAGCTGTCACTGACATTTTAAGCTTATTAAAGAAAAATGGAATTATTATTTTAGTGGTGTATCACGGACATGAGGAGGGAAAAGTGGAACGCCACTATTTAGAACAGTGCTTTGAAACACTAGATACTAAAACAACTCAAGTCTTAACGTACCAATTCATTAACCGACCAACGGCTCCATTCATTGTCGCCATCGAAAAACTACATTAAAAAAGCTACTTTAACAGTAGCTTTTTTTGTTCCTTAATTTGTAATGATAAAAGAAATAAAACTTCAGAAAATACCACTACCCCATATACCTATACATTCATGATTACTTTACAAACTTTCTCGTATGATGGAATAAAAAGCGGGAACGAAAACCGAGTTTTTTGATGATTTGTTTTTGAACGATACGAAGTTGAGGATTTTTCTTCACACCTTCTGCTAAGTATAATGCGAAGAGTCCATCATTAATCGTTTGATGAAATCCTTTCTCCGGTAAGAGCCTTATCTGCTGTTGGGCCTCGTAGTAAACGTCAAGAATCCGATAAATTCCCTCTTCAAAGTTATGATAATAAGAAAAGAAATTAAGTTCTCCCTCTTCGATGTCTTCCTCTAAATCAATTAGATAATCAAGCATAATATGAAGTTCTTGCACCGCTGGAAACATTGCTTGAAAAATACACTCAGGTTGGATTTGATAACGGTCTTGATTCATCGCATAAGCCACCATCGTAAAAATTCCAAGTGTTGAACCACAGGCTGCCCCAAACTCAAACCAAGTTAAATCACCTGCTAATCGTTTTTGCTGACTGCTTAATTGAATTAATCGAACCTCCCGCTCTGACACTTTTAAATGCTTATAAACTTGTAAATCTACATACAATCCAGCTAAGCGACCAAGCCAAGAAGCATAAAGCGAATAGTGAGGAATCTTTTTTAATGATTCTTGGCACAAGCGGACAAGCATATTCAAATAGCCTCCATCGAGTTGCTGTGTTTGATACTGATAATAATTTGAGGCATGAGGAGTTAGTTTAAAGACATCTAATAACGACTGATGTAAACGACGAAAATTCGTTTCATTAATAACATTTGTTTGATCGACTAAATTATCTAAATAGTCACACATCGTCTGATAAGCCGTCATAAATTTTAAATAATCGGCTTGATACTCTTCACTTACTAAGGCTGCATAAAAAGATGCTCCATAGCAATGAAAAGCTTTTTTTGAAAGACTCGCTAACGCTTCTTTCTTTAATTTCGGATCGGTAATTTGTTGCGCATGTTGTTCATATAAACTTAAAAATGATTTCGTCTTAGGTTGATACGATTTATAAAAAGCTGTCATTAAGGCTGGATAGAACATGTTTTCACCTCTCAATCGATACCTCTATAGTGTAGACCAAGGTTCCAGCGTTCAATCATCATTTGACTGAAATGTCATTCATTCTTACAGAAACCTCTTCTTTTCGACAGACGTAACCGATTACAACCTTTCCCTATTCCCCTTAGTTTTCTACTTTTTTACAAATGTAGATGTTATAATGATTGTGTATTTATGGAAAAGGAGGAATAAATAGTGAGGGGAAGCAAATTACAAAAACTACTACATGTTCTAAAAAAACATGATCATAAAAACGACGTCTATAACTATGCCATTCCTGATTTATGGAATGCATGGAACTATCAAGGAGAGGAAATGGTGCGTACTAGTTGGGGGGAACTCATCGTTAATCCATACAACTTCTATAGTGAAGTGATCCAATCCTACATTTTGCCTCAGGCTAAAGACGACGTTAACTATAATCAATCGCTAAGTCAAATCAAGCAATCATATGAAGCTAAACCAGGCTATTTAGGGGGAGACTGGATTAAAGATTCAGTGGTTTATTCAATGATGGTTCGAACATCGACAGCTTGGGACCATGACCGAAGTGGAGATTTAGAGAACCATAACTTATACGATTTAAATGAAACAGGGACATTCGTAAAATCATTAGCATTACTTCCATTACTAAAGAAAATGGGAGTCGATACAGTTTATATGCTCCCAATTTCAAAATTTTCATTAAAAGATAAAAAAGGTGAATTAGGATCACCTTATGGAGTTTGCAACTTCTTTGAAATCGATCCTAGCTTAAAAGATAACATGACAGGTTCAGAGTTAACTGTTGAGGAAGAATTCCAAGCATTTGTTGAAGCTTGTCATATTTTAGATATGAAAGTGATGATTGACATCATCCCTAGAACAAATTCAGTTGAAAGTGATTTAATTTTAGAACATCCGGATTGGTTCTATTGGGTATATACCGATACATTCCACGAGTATTATCCACCATATGTTCCAGGACTCGGAAGTACCTTATCACCGAAACCAGAATATTTACCTTATGTGTATTCATCACAAGCAGTATGGAATCATATTCATAAATTCTCATATGCACCAAACATCATTGATCCTGAAAAATGGGAGCGCGTGGTAGAAGAATATCGCCAAACACCAGGGGCTTCTATTTTAGATTTAGTTAGCCGTGAATTCGGTTTAACTGTTGCACCAGCCTTCTCAGATCATATTAATGATGTGCAACCACCATGGACAGATGTCACGTTCTTCCGTATGTATATGGACCATCCGGTGGAAAGCCAAAAATACTTAGGCGGACAAGAGTTACCACCTTATATCTTATTTGATACAATTAAATCAAATTTATATAAAGGAAATATCATTAACGAAGGATTATGGGCAACTTTATCTAACATTATTCCATTCTATCAACAAAATTATGGAATTGATGGGGCTCGTATCGATATGGGACATGCTCTTCCGTCTGAACTCATCCATCGTATCATTGCCAATGCACGTACGAACGATCCAGACTTCTGCTTCATCGCTGAGGAGCTACAAGATGAAAATGCAAAAGTATCACGCGATAACGGATATAACATGATTATCGGTTATGGATTCTTCCAAGAACCTCGTACGTATGAGCATCGTACACACAAATTCATGTATGATTCACGTCACTTACCATGTCCTGTGTTTGCTGGAGGAGAAACTCATGATACCCCTCGCTTAGCTGCACGTGAAGGCGGACGTACGTTATCTAAAATGTTAACCGTTATGAACATGTTCATGCCAAATGGAGTTCCATTCATTAACTCTGGACAAGAAGTTTATGAAATTCAACCGATGAATACAGGTCTTGATTGCCGTAACTATGAGCAATATGTGTTACCGCACAACGATCGTTACTTTGGAAAGCTTGCACTCTTTGATAAATTCGCTATCCATTATCTGAATCATATGCGCTGGGAGTTACCAGATACACTAGAAGCTGTTTCAAAAATCCGCAAAGATCACTTAAGTACTTTTACGAAACTTGAAAACTTTGTATCGCTTGGATTTGATTACTTAAGTGACCCTGCGATTGGATTTGGATACATTGAGGAAGGAAAGCGCGGTCACTACAATAACAATGTTTTCATCATTGTAGCAAGCACTGATATGTATTCTCCAATTGATGTGACAGTTCATTTAGAGGATTTACGTACTCAATCAGGGAATACTTGGTGTACAGGTTCTTTATTATTCTCAACTCATGAATGGCAACGTGAAGTTCATGAATTTGATGGTAATCGTAATTTACGTGTTCACCTACAACCTGGTGAAGTTAAAATTATTAAACTATGATATAATAAAAGGTAACATCTCACGGTGTTACCTTTTTTATTGTAGGAGAGATTTTATGTCAGATCGCGTACTAAAGGTGGCTCTTTATAGTATTGGGAGTACCTTATTGATTTTAATAATTACCATTCCACTAATTGCGATGTTATGGATTAGTGGGATTCAGTATCATAGTCGTTGGAATATTCTTTTCTTTATCGCTATGATTACCATCTTTGATTTATTAGCTGAGTATATAGGAAGAATGGCTGTCGATGGGTTTGCCACCCTCTTTTCATGGACAAGTAAAAAAAGATTACTTTTTCGTTATATCTTAGATTTTTTTATGACGCTACTTATTACTCACTTTGTTGACGAGTACTTCAAGGGAGTCTCTCTCTCAACAGGTGGCGAAATCATCTTTGCGATACTTATTCTTCTATTTACTGCCGTCCTCGAAATGAATACAAACGAGGAAAAGGAAGCATAAAGTTTCCTTTTTTTTATATAATAATAATATACCAAATAAAGGTGAAACTTGGTAGCGCTTCATTTGAAGTTTGTGTATAATAAAAATAGATAGAAAAAGTTACCAAAAGGGGAGGAGCCTATTATGTATCAAAACATTTTAGTTGCCGTTGATGATAGTGCCAAGTCTAGACTAGCCTTTAAATCTGCTGTTGAAACTGCGGTAGCATTCAATGCAAAATTAACACTTTGTCATATTAAAAAGAACACCATTATTTACACACCGATTGATCCATCGGGGATGTTATCAACGACTTACATTTTCAAACAAGATTTCTCAAGCTATATGGATGAGGAATTAGAAAAATATAAAGAAGAGGCTCAAAAAGCAGGAATCAAAGAGGTTGAAATCGTCCAAACATACAGTTCATCACCAGGGCTTGCGATTGCTGAAGTGATCGCTCCAGGTTATGAAGCTGATTTAATCGTTTGTGGAGCAAGTAACAAATCAGGCTTTGACCGATTCTTACTCGGAAGCGTCTCACTTGATATCGTAAAACACGCAAAATGCGACGTCAACGTCATCCGCAACGGCGGAAAAAAATAACCTTTAAATCTAGATTAGCTGTATCTATAAGATACAGCTTTTTTCATATTCAAAATATAAAGTGATAGTTTGCCAAAGTATCGAAATAAAAGTGTGGGACATCTAAACGGAATGCGAAGCACATGGGATTAATCGTGCATTGATGCATGATTAATAGAACCGGCTCATTTAGCCAGAGCATTCCAATAAAAAGATGGCCCACACCCTTTATATTCTCTTATTAAATGCCTGACGCCTGTGTTCCTTAGAACCATTAACCTATTATTTTATTTTAAAAAATAATTCATAAACATATTGAGCATTTTTTAGTATATCTCTACTCTATCCATACATCTTTTCATTACTTAATTTATAAAAATAATTATAATCATCAGGAGATTCTTGTACGAGAAAATACCTTTATTCATTTTGCAAAAGTATCGAAATAAAAGTGTGGGACATCTAAACGGAATGCGAAGCACATGGGATTAATCGTGCATTGATGCATGATTAATAGAACCGGCCCATTTAGCCGGAGCATTCCAATAAAAAGATGGCCCATCATGAAAGATTTCCGAAGAATATTGGGCCTCCTCCTTTATCTTTTATCATTAAATGCCTGATATCTGTGCTTTTTGGAGTAAAAATATAAATAAAAAAGGTGATTCCTCGAATCGAAGAATCACCTTGATAATCATTATCCTTGATAATTAACTAATGATAAGAATGATTTTGGATCTAGTGAAGCTCCACCAACTAATGCTCCGTCAATATGTTCTTGAGCCATTAACTCCTTAATATTTGACGGATTAACTGAACCTCCGTATTGAATACGGACCGCCTCAGCAACTTCACGTCCATACGCACGTTCAATTACACTACGAATATATCCAATCGTTTCATTCGCTTGCTCAGCTGTTGCTGTACGTCCCGTTCCAATTGCCCAAATTGGTTCATAGGCAATTACAACTCGTTTCACTTGTTCATCTGTTAATCCTTCTAACGCTGCAACTGTTTGAGTATCCACAACAGCATTTGTTGCTCCAGTTTCACGTTCTTTTAATGATTCACCGACACAAATAATTGGTGTTAATCCATTTGCAAATGCAGCGTGAACTTTTTTATTAACTGTTTCATCTGTCTCATTAAACATTTCACGACGCTCACTGTGTCCTAATACGACGTAAGAAACGCCGATTGATGTTAACATTTCAGGTGCCACTTCTCCTGTGTAAGCCCCAGCTGATTCAAAGTGCATATTTTGTGCCCCCACACGTAAAGAAGCCCCTTGACGTTTGACTAAACAGCGTAAGTAAGGAAATGGTGCACAAACCACTGATTCAACCACATCTGTTGAAGCAACATGATCTTTAACAGCATAAATAAATTGTAAAGCCTCATCACGCGTTTTATTCATTTTCCAGTTTCCTGCAATAATTGGTTTTCTCATTTCTCACACCTCATAATCTATTCTTATTTTTCTGATATTTCCCCCGTTGAAATATCATCTTCTTTTTGTTCTTGAACTTGTTCTTTCTTACCTTTTTTGGGTTTTGCTCGGAATAATCCTGTTGTATTAAATACAAGCTCGACCACTAGTATCGCAATTACTAACATCACTAATCCATAAAACTTCGATGACATGGTATATAGGATAGCAGTGAATGAGAACAATGCTGCAATTCCATATAAAACAAGTACGCTTTTCACATGCCCTAAATTACGATCTAATAATTGATGATGAACATGACCACGATCAGGTTTAAAAGGCGATTGCCCATTTAGTATACGACGAATGATAGCCCAAATTGTATCGAAGATTGGAACAGATAGCATAACAATTGGGATAATAAATGAAACAAAAGCCGCATTCTTATACCCTAAAAGGGATAAAACAGATACAGAGAAGCCTAAAAATAGCGATCCTGTATCCCCCATAAAAATTTTTGCTGGATGAAAGTTATGAATTAAAAAGCCTAATGTTGAACCGAGTAATAAACAAGACATCATTGCCACAAAGGCTTCTCCTTGATAGGACGCTAAAATGGCCATTGTTCCAAATGAAATAGCTGATATTCCTGAAGATAAACCATCTAAACCGTCAATTAAATTAATAGAATTTGTAATACCAACAATCCAGATGACCGTTACAATTCCACCTATCCACCCTAAATCAATTACAGGTAAAAACGGTAAATAAATCTTATCTATCATGAAATTACCATACAAAACCATAATCAAAGCTGCAACTAACTGAACGAGAGCCTTTGGTTTAGCAGGTAATTCAAACATATCATCAAGCATCCCAGTAGCAACAATGAGAAAAGAAGCAATAAAATAAGCATCAATAAACGCTATTTCATCTTGATCAAGCGCATATCCTTTCACTTTAAAAATCATATAACCCAATAGAAAAGCAATATAAATCGCGAGTCCACCCATTCTCGGCATGATACGACTATGGACTTTACGTTTATTGGGTTGATCAACTGCATTGGTAAAATAAGCTAATTTCATCACATACGGCGTAATTAAACACGCTATTATGAAGCATAAACTTATGACTAATAAGTAAATCATCATGGCACCTCACGGTTAAATTTTTATGTTATTATATCACATCTAAGTAGTTAACAGAAGTCTATAGCCAAAATCCCATGAGTTTCTCACGCTTTTTCACCATATTTCTACTTTTTAAAAAGGTAGATTTATCCTATCTTCCATCCTTCAATACGAGCCAATTCATCCATTACTTCCATCAATTCTTCCATAAAAATACTTAAAATATCCTCATGTGCTTCATCTTCTTTTAAAGCTGTTTCTAATTCACGACTATACTCATACAACTCATCTGCCCCTAATTGACCGGCTAGTCCTTTAATGGTATGGACCGTACGAATAGCTTCATCCATATTCGACTCAATTAATTGTGGTAATTGCTCAACTACCATATAGAAATGCTTTCTAAAATTATGCGCAATACGTAGATATAAACGTGTATTTCCAGCAATACGTTCAAGTGCATAAGCAATGTTTAACATCGAACTTAGTTCAATTAATTGTTCAGCCTTGATTGGCTTCACTTCTAATGGTTTACAATTCAAGATGCGATACACACCATTGGATAACGTGTAATGATCCACTGGCTTTGGAACATACGCATCAACGCCATGACGTAAAATAAAATCTAGCTCTAAACATTGACTAACGCCCGTTAGTAAAATAACTTTAGCATCAGTATTAATTAACTTAATCGCCTTAAAGACATCCACACCGCTCATACCTGGCATAATGACATCTAGTAAAATACAATCATATTGACTAAATGTCTTAGCATAGTGCTTAATCGCACGCTTCGGATCTGAGAAAGCTGTGACACTATACCCAAAGCTTTCAAGTAAAGCCTCCGTAATCTCTAAGTTTGATAACTCATCATCGATAACCATGATTTTTCCAACACCACGTGGCACGGATTCTTCATTAACAAACTCTTCAATTCCATGATTAATTGGCAAATATAGCGTAAACGTCGTTCCCTTTCCAACAACAGAGTCAAGCTCAATAGCTCCGTTATGATTACGTAGTGTTTCAACGACACTTGCTAGACCCATTCCGGTTCCTTTCCCTACATCTTTTGTTGTAAAGAATGGCTTAAAAATCTTAGACATTAAGCTAGCATCAATCCCACAGCCTGTATCTCTAATTTTTAAAATAGCGTAGTCATTGGGCGTAATATTCGTATTTAATAAATTACCAGGAATCTCTTCTAGTTGATCGTGAGTCAACGTTAATTCAATGCAACCTTGGCCTTTAATAGCATCCCGTGCATTAATACATAAATTTAAAATTGCATTATTTAATTGAGATTCATCACCTAATACATAATATTCATCTGGCTCAATATTTAGTTCAATCTTAATTCGACGATCGATTGTATGTTTTAACATATTGACCGTATCTTTAACAATCTGTACTAAATCAAGATTCATACGTTTATTTTCCGGTTTATGTGAAAAGGCTAATAATTGGCGGGTTAACTCTGTCGAATGACGGACTGAACGTTCTATCCCATCCATATAACGCAACAGTGTTTCATCCTCTGTCATTGTTTTCATTAATGCCACATAACCTAAAATTCCATTTAATTGATTATTAAAATCATGACTAACTCCACTTGTCAACTGCCCTAATGCTTGTAACTTTTGAAGTTGTCCATCAATCAAATCATGTTTTTTCTTAAATGATAAATCGAGTAATAGTCCTCGAACACGTACCTCACCTTTATTATCAATTACTTTCTCACATTTTAGCACGAGTGTTTCCCAAGGTTTATGTTTATGACGAATTAATAAATCTTGAGTTAACTCAGTATCCGGACTCAATAAAAAAGTATCAATGATTTCATTTATGGATTCATTATTAAATAAACTCTGTGAATTTTGAGTTTCTGAATCAAATTCTAATAACTGCTCAATCATATCACTCACGTACCAAATACATTCACTGACCCGATATTCAAAGAATCCGTAAGCTAAATGAAGTAATTGTAAATACCAATTGCTCGATCCAATTTCTACTTCTAATTGAGAATTAAATTCTAACCTATCAATCTCCACCACTCTCATATCTTCCATTCTGTTCTACAACAGATACCCCACTTTCTCTTAAATCTGTTCATCAATATAAATATCCCCTAAATTAGGAAATTTTATACCATATTTACAATTACCTTATTTTACTATATTCAATCCTATTATATGTTTTTTAGTCCTAACATTCAATCCCTTCTGTGTAAACGCAAGATAAATTAGCAATTTTGTTCATATTGCTAATGTCCGACTTTCACCTAAATGCATATACTAGAATATATAAGAAACAGTAACCTTTGTACACCGCAAAAAAATTTACTGCTTCTATCGTCGGTCTGCGTTAAAGACGTTTTATGATTTTAAGCCTGATGCAGTAAATGTATGCTATTAATTTTTTTCTATTATAAAAAGCAGTAGTTTATATAAGGAGGACACTATGAAAAAAAAACAACTCTCCACTCATAGACAGTCCCAGTCACCCAAACAAAAAGCACGTCAACTAGAATGCTCTGATGAGCTCATGCATAACTTCATTGGACTCTTAACAGAAAAAGTCGATCAAATGCAATCGATGATTGGTGATATTCCTCTATCCCCTTCTATTCATCCCGGCAATGACACCTTAAACCCTTCCAACTCGACTGAAAAAAAAACAGAACCACCTCTAAATGAGTACAATCCTCTTCCCGATGACTTCGATCCCGATGAGCTTAGATTTCAAGAAGTCCCAGGATCAGCAACAACTATGGATGGAACATCCGACACCTCCGGACGTCTTCTAAATACGCTCCCCATCCAAAATAGTAGTGCTGCAAATAGTGGCCAAAGTTCGGCTGCTATAGCTCATGGAACTGGTTTTGACTATGCTCCTCAACAAACCACAACTTATTGCTATGGTTTTACCAACTCTGAATTCTTTGCCTTTATCGGAAGTTTGGACCCAGTCGAATATATTTTAGTCGTTACTGTTATTGCCATTATTATCGGTGTTGAACTTAATGTATTTGAACGACAAATTGTCGGTGGTGCTTTAGTTGATATTGGAGTCACCCTTGGAAATATGGTAGAACAAGAACTCTTCCAAACTGCAAGACAAAATGAGGCTGCAAGTCGACAACGAAATGAAGCCGAACAAACGGACTTTGACAATCTCTATAACGATATTGATGTATTACAAGCTGAAATTGATGCCATTAAACAACAATTAGGAATGAATCAAACTTAAAAGGACGTTCATCATTAAAAAAGTGACGTCCTTTTTTAGTTATTCTAAACAAAAATATTGACTATACGGTTACCAGATAGTTTAGTATACTAAAAAGAAACTTATATAGAAAGGTATGAGAGAAATGATGAAGAAATTTTTAAGTTATGCAATTCCCTCGGCTTTAGCCATGTTTATTTCATCTTTATATACAGTCATTGACGGTATTTTTGTAGGACAAGGAGTCGGAGATCTTGCATTAGCGGCCGTCAATGTTGTAATCCCCCTAACCATTATGTTATTTGGTATGGCAACCATGTTCGCCGTCGGAGGAGGAGCACTTATTTCTAAAAACTTTGGAAGTGGTAATATCCAAAATGCCAACGTAATGTTCCGCCAAGTTTTTAAATTTTTATTAATTCTTAGCCTTTTCATTAGCATCATCTGCTTCCTCTTTACAGGACCTATTGTTAAAGGATTAGGAGCAACCCCTGATTTATATGAAAGTGCTAAAATTTATTTAAGATTCTATTCAATCTTTTGCATTCCTAATATTATTGGAATTGCCCTTAATAGCTTTATCCGAAACGATGGTAACCCTAAGTTAGCCATGATTGCGACAATTTCAGGAGCAATCACAAATATCGTACTCGACTATCTCTTCATCTTCCCGCTACAGCTTGGCTTATTTGGAGCAGCACTAGCAACTGGTCTTGGACAATTAGTGACAGTCTCAATTCTTTTAATTCACTTTATTCGTCGCCAAGGACAACTTCGATTCGGAAATGTTAAATTAGACTTTAAAATCATCAAAGAATTTTCAAATATTGGATTTCCATCCTTCTTTGCTGAAGCTGCTTTCTCAGTCATTATTTACTTAACCAATCTTGCCTTAATCACAACCGTTGGAGAAGCAGGAATTACGACTTACAGTATTATCAACTATTTAACAACACCAATTTATCTACTCCTACTTGGATTAGCCTTTGGGGCACAACCATTAATCAGCTATCATTTCGGTGCAAAAGAACAAGAACCGATGATGAAATATTATCGTCTGACCAATATCACAAACTATCTCATCAACTTAGTATTTATTGCTATTTGTTTGTTCTATGGTCGTCCAATTATCAGTGTCTTCACTCAGGACCCAACAATTATTGACATGGCCTATATTGGTCTAAACATCGTCAATGCAGCCTTTATTATTGTTGGAGTTAACCTGAATACAACTATTTATTATCAAGCCATTGAGATGACAAAATACTCAAATTTATTATGCGCTTGCCGATCAATCATTTTCTTACCTATCGTTTTATTCATTCTAACAACGGTAGTTGGGTTACATGGAATTTGGGCTGCACTCTTTATCTCTGAATTATTAACGATGTTATCCTTCTTAATCTTTACAAAAATGAAGACCATCACTGAAAGAGCTATTCAATGGGCTTAACGTAAAAAACGATTCATGATGAATCGTTTTTTTGTTATAAATCTTCACCGTCTGTTTAAAAAAACCAACAACTTGTTTTAAATCTTGATTAACATAAACTTTGATGACAGTATCCTGTTCCGTTTTAAAGCCTGAGTTGTCAATTTAAATCAGACCATTATTTATCACAAACTAAGCAATTGGAAGGAGTGAGTCTAATCCAGTTGCTTTTTTCATGATTTCTTCTGGTGTGTAATAGTTTAAAGATCTTCGGGGTACACGATTATATTTCATCGCAATTTCATTTAATTTCTTTTGTGAATGGACGGATAAATCCGTGGATTTCGGTAGGTCTTGTCTAACGATACTATTTGAATTCTCATTCAATCCTCGTTGTCCTGGTGCTCCTGGATCACTAAAGTAAATCTCAAGAGGTATCTTGCTTTCTTGTTCAATTTCTTTCCATCTAGAAAACTCTTTTCCTCGATCAAAGGTGATTGTTTTGATGCCGATTTCAACTTGTTCATTTAGCCAATTTAATGTCGCATCTTTGACATCTTGACTCTTACGACTTGCTTTTAATAGGACGATATATTTACTTTTCTTTTCAACTAAAGTGACAATGGCTGATTGACGATTCTTACCGACAATGGTATCCCCTTCAAAGTGCCCATATTCTTGATTCATCGAAGCTTTAGGATACTGCTTATCTCGCTCATGAATGGTTTTACAATCATTGATTCTTCCACGTGTTTCTTTATGATTTTTAGGGTTATTCTTTCCTTTTCGACGGAGCTTTTTAGCGTCAATGACTCCATTTTTAACAAGCTTATATAATGTTTTAGTTGAGACTCTTTCTGAATGGCCCATCAGCTTATCACGCCCCGCAATAGCATCTAATGACCATCCTTGATCTAATAACTCATGAATCTCTTGTACTTTCTGCTGAGATAAAGTGATTTCTTTTCTTCCGCAACGCTTTTTATTTTCCTTGTAAGTAGAATAGATTTCTTCAACAGTGAATCCCTTTTTCAATAAGCGATAATAGTTATAAACTTTATCCTTTCCAATCTTCATACGTCGTGCACATTCACGAGCATTAATACCTAAATAATAATTTGCCTCTATATTTGTCAGCTGATTTATGTTAATATGATGATAAGACATAGATGAAAACTCCTTAATTTGTTTGGCGATGAATTAAGTGTACCATCTATGCCTTTTTTATTACCATTAAATATGATTATCAGTTGTCTGACTTAATTATATAATTCAGGACTGTTGCTGAAAAATCATTCAAGACTAACGGAAAATCAAAGTATGTTTGATAATCTTGAACTAAGTAATCAACTAATAACTGATCAGATTCACTTAACTTCTTTGATGAACATGCACCTAGTAATATTCCAACGCCTAGTAACATCCCCATCCATTTAAACCATCTCATTGTATATACCTCCATTTTCATATACCTTAATATCGGTTAATTCAATTCCAAATAACTAGCTACTCCTCTAAAAAGATAAACTTTCCTTTTGAGCACGTTAAATATATACATACCGATAAGTTTTTCATATCGTAGAAAATAACCCCTACTAGCGTAGGAAATCTCCTACCAGTTGAGAATATATTTTCTTCGAAAACTCCAGAGGTTCCAATCTCAAACTGGTTGATGAACTAAGGTTGATTTCAAAAATATGAAATATTTTTTAGTTTCTATGCGTCTTATTATATCCCTTATACCTCAAAAGATTTATCTTGAAAAAAGCCTAAATCATCAAATTTTTACGATATTCGGACCCTTCATCTCTACTTGCATTTTTGACACTCCGACTTTTCCTCTTGATATCCGAATAAAACCACACAGATAATCACTTCTATAACTTCTAAGATTACCTTCATGATCAACCTCCTTTATTCAGTTTCTATCTAAAAACAGATTAATTTTTTACATCCCTACATTCAGCCATTATGAACACTGCCTAATTATAAAAGCAATAAAATTGTTATTGATATCAAAAATAACTACTTATTATATAGTTTAAAGGTATATTCATCATAACCAGCCATCACTACTAACACAATCACTCGAAGAACTTCTATTAATCGTTTCATTGTATCATCTCCTTGCTCTTGATGTCTTCATAATACTGCTCCAGTCGATAATCTCCTATTTCAATACGTAACAATAATCTTGCAAATTTGTCACCTTCGATATTATTCCTATAAATTGGATATTTATTAAAAAAATTTACAAAAAAATTAATATAGCTGATTTTTTCATAATATAAATTTGGATTTTGGTATAAAAAAACCAGGATTATTTTCCTGGCTTCACATAGGTATTAATAAACTGATAAATTCCGTCAAAATATTCTTTCTCTATGAGACTATCCGCCTCACAGTGACCCAGTCCTTCAATATACCATAATTTCTTATTTTCATGCGGAATCGCATCATAAATATACTGACTACTTTCAGGAGGCGTCACTTTATCATCTGTTCCATGAATTAAAAGAACAGGAACACTAATATTTTTTACCGCATCAACAGGCTGAATATCATCATAAGTTAAATGTTCTTTTACCTTCAAGACAACATTCCCCGCCCATTTAGCAAAACTGACTGGTAAAAATGGAATATCTTCGGCAATAATTCCTAATTCAACAGCACTCTCCATCGTATGATATGGCGCATCTAGCACATAAAAATCAACATTTCGTGCTTCTTCATTTAACTCGGTATGCATGGTTGATGTTGCAGCTCCCATTGAAAATCCGTGTACACCGATAATTCCATCTCGATAAAGTGAACGAGTATACTGTGCAACAGCTTCTAAGTCAAAACGTTCATATAATCCAAACGTATAATTATCCCCACCTGTTAATCCCGTATTACGTTGATGATAAACGACGACATTATAACCATTTTCTAAGTAATTAAAAGCAACATTTAAGACTTCATGATAATTACTTCCGATTCCGTGTACAACGATCATCGCATCTGATGTTTCCTCGTTAGCTTTAATACTCAGTGTCTCAACTTCGTAATCATTAACTTCACTTTTAACAAATACCGTCTCATGTTCATAATTTGCAAGAGTATCTAACACTTTATCCTCTCGCGTCGAATAAAACTCTTTCATATCTTCTGCTTTCACAGATGGTTTCTTTCCAACGGTCCCATCATAGACCATTCCACCAATAATCCAAGTTGCAGCACCTAAAGCAGCTACTGTTGCCGTTGCGGCAATCCCAGATCCAATCACAACCTTCTTCTTTTTCATGACGTCACCTCATTACTTTTAACTTCAAATTATTTATTCTCATTATAACAGATATTATTTTGTTCTTCAAACTTTCTGAATTGTTAACTTTTTACACTCATATTCGACATTATCCTTCGTATACTATAATTGTTGTGACACACAACAAACTTCTAAGTCTGGAGGATTTGGTATGTTAGATAAAAATCCTAGTATCAAATGTAATGTCAGCAGTTGTAAATTTAACAATAAAAATAAACACTACTGCAAACTAGAGACAATTAAAGTTGGAACACATGAAAAAAATCCAACTCAAGTCGAATGTACAGATTGTCAATCATTTGAACTTGAATAACTTCATCCTCTCCTAATATCTTTTAGCTAGACCCATCGGTCTAGCTTTTCAATTTCCTGGGAAATAGGTTCCCTACGCTATGTGACTTTTTCGCAGAAAAAGGTCATAGCTTTCCTCCACTGGTAGGCTATGGGGCGGGGCCCCCACCGCTGAACAATGTGAAGCAAATCTTCCACTGGTGGGGCTAATTCAAAGTTATCACCTGATGCACTGTTAAATACGTACAGATGAATGTTTCCTCCTCTAGTAGGGCACAAGTTCAAAGTTATTACTTAATACACTGTTAAATAAATTCACAAAAATATTTCCTATTCTTATTAAATGATTCAAACTTCTTACATTATATATTCTTAAACAATAATTTTAACTATCTCCCTCTATACATATTTCGATAAAAAACGAATAAATACAAATCATAAGAGATATTATAAAATGCCTCTTACTTTTTATTCTTCCACACATGACTTAAAAAATACTAATCCTTATTTCTATATAACTTCTATACTTCTTTCTTTGTTACTTTACTGTTTTTTTCAAAATATTGCTACACTTCTATAGTTTAATCTATTGGGTTATTACCTGTTCATTAATGACCTTCTTTTCTATCCTATTCCATTAAGCATATTTTGTATCAATGAATATATAAGTCCAGATAAATTTTCTTGAGAGAAAATTTTTAGCTGAACTATAGGATGTCTTGATAGGTAAAATAGATTAGTATTTTTTATTTGCTACCTTAGATGTAAAATACTTTTCGGTTTATATATAGATAAAAAAACTCCACTCGTGTGAAGTTTTCCTACCGCTGTATAAATGATTAACTGATTTACAAAAGTCACTGCTTATATATAAGTCCAGATAAGTTTTTCACATGGCAAAAACTTTTATCTGGACTATAGGGAGCTTTCGTCTCAAAGCGGTTAAGCAACTAAGAATAATTCAAAATTATAAAATACATTTCTGTTTGTATATATATTTAAAAGAAAAATAATTGGATAATCCCTAAACTAATTGATAACGTGATAAAAATCTTTGCCAGTAATAATTTTTTCTTAAAGAAGCACCCCATTCCAATAAGACTTACTCCACCAATCAGCCATGCAATCATTTTTGAAATAATATAATTAGTTGGTAATGAACTAACGGATAAATATACAATATACCAACTAATTAAAAAACAAAGCCATACCATCACTTGATTAAAGCGTTCACGCTTTGCTATCCATAATAATGCCACACATATCAACGTCACCACAAACAAACTGATCATAAAAATCAATAAGATCCCTAGTGCCATCCACATTCCTCCTTAACACCTGTATTATAGCACACAAAACATTTATATTCTATGAATTACATTTTTAAAATTTCTCTTAATATCTGTGATATACTTCTACATATACGTCATCTCATTTTAAAGTTAATTATTAACTAATCTATTATAGGAACAGAGATATATCTTACCCCTCTACATCAGACTTATTTGATGAACCACTTATACCAAGGCATCCTATAGTGTGGGGGTCACCTACCATTTTCGAAGAAAATGTATCTACCGCTGGTAGGGCTTGGGTTCCCTACGCTACGTGGCTTAATTGAAGATTAAGCTCATAGCTTAGGCCTATTTTTTACGATGTAAAAAAACTTATCTAGATTTATATATTATATCAACAACAAGAGGTCATCTATATGCATAACTATGTTCAAACTGCACAACAATTCCGAGAAACAGTGTTAACTGAATTGAAATTCCTTCCAAACTCGGAAAAATACTGTACACTTTATACTGATCCTAATACGCCTAAAAATGGATATTTTCTATTATATGAACGTCCTGGGTACTACGATTTTGGTATTGCCGATTATACCATTGATCATCCTTTCTCGATTCAATTTAATAATCCACAACGTCTCGTCCGTTTTGGTACCGTGTATAAAGGAACGACAGAATTTCAATTAGATAATGAGCCGGTTTCTTCATTCAAACCTTCCTCATTCTTTGTCGTTGAACAAGGATTAAAGGGGAAGCAAATATGGAGTACAGGTCAACATTTTCACGGAGCCGAAATCACCATTTATGAGGATTATTTTACTGATATTATCCAACCATTACTAAAAACAGAACTTGACTTTGATTTATTCGTTAAAAACTATACGTATCATTATCTTCCACTAGAAGTTATTTCTATTATTCAAACGATGCAGACTCTTTCTAATAAAAATACACTCGATCCACTACAATTAGAAAGCTATATTCTACAATGCATTTCTATTATTATTCAAACAATTGAAGAATCGCCCAATAATACATTTACGAATCAATTAGATTATGGAAAAGTTCAAATTGGAACAGATCGTTACCTACACTTAAATGCTCAAGATATTCAAAGCATCCAAAAAGCTCATGACATCTTGAGCCGACAAATCGAACATCCACCGACAATCGAAACACTCAGTGAAATGGTTCTACTTCATCCACAAAAACTCAAAGCGGGGTTTTCCCATTACTATCATATGTCCATTGGTGAATTTACAACCTCTTTACGGATGTCAGTTGCAGCAAACCTTCTCTGTACAACTGATTTAAGAATTTCTGACATTGCCCAAAAAGTAGGCTACCTATATCCGAGTAACTTCATTAAAATGTTTCGACAAACCTTTGAATGTACCCCACTTCAATACCGAAATAATAGTAAAAAATAAAAACCAGTCAACTTACGCTGACTGGTTTTTATTATCTTCTTTAATTAATAATACATTCCAACGAACAAGTAATGTTACACCGAATACTAAAATAGCAGCAATGTAAATTAACCAATAAATATGCCCTGTTAAGACTTCAATTAATCCACCAAATAAAATTTGTCCAAGTGGGATACATAAAGTAGCAAATGCTGAACCAAACGCTAAAATTTTTCCTAACATTGAACTTTCAGTGGCTTGATATAAATAAGTCGCACTTAAAACATTAGCAATTCCAAGCACTCCCATGATTACTATTCCAAACACTGTAAACAATGCCACACTAACTAACGCTGAACTACGACCACCTTGGAATAAAAAGACAGACACTCCCATCATTGCCATTGAAATCGACGTTAAATAGAGTAAGCGATGCACGCGTTTAATGTGAAACTTCGCTGGCTTCCATGTAATAATGAGTCCACCTAGAATCATCCCTAGTGCAATCATTCCCTCAGCTAATCCATAAACTTCAGCCGATAATCCGAATGTCACCTTAATTAAATAAGGCGCTGCGACACTGAATACCGGAACCAAAAATAAATTATAAAACCCTGAGAATAAAAGCATACGGAACACAATCGGATTTTTATATCTTAAATACGTATAACTTTCTTTCATATCTGAAACAAAAGCCGAAGCAAAGGCTTCTTTTCCCTCTTTTTTCTCATGAGGAATATCTAAGAATAGCTCTAGTATCGCAGAGAATAAGAAACTCACCATATTCAACACAACAACCCCGGTAATCCCAAAGAATCCATATAACATCCCGGCAAAAATTGGGCCTAAGAAATTACTCAATGACGAAACTTGTTGAATAATCGCATTCGCACGAACTAAATTCTCATCTGCGACAATCACTGGAATACACGTGCTGACAACTGGTTGATAAATCGTTGAAATCGTTGATAACAAGACCATCACCGTTGCAATAATGAATACATGATCATTGCCATTAAACACAACACCTGCATAGGCCATTAATAAAACCGCACTTAATACATCTAAAAGGACCATTAACTTTTTCTTATCTCCGCGATCCGCTAACATCCCAGCAATCGGTGAAATAAGAACGACTGGAATCATTGAAATCGCCAAAATCGTCGCAAAAACACTCGCTGATCCCGTTAAATCTAATAAGTACAAAGATAAAGCAAATCGCTGAATCGAACTCCCAAATAAAGAAATGATTTGCCCCAATACTAAGATATTAAAATTTTTATCATACAACTTTTTCGACATAGCGTCTCCTTTTTAACCCTTACTTCTCAATATTAAAATCCACACAGATTGGATACTGCTTGCTCTCATCTAATTGTAAGGTTGCTTCAATACCATACAATGTACGTAAATTATCCTTTGTAATCACATGAAGTGGATGACCAGAAAACACGACCTGTCCATCCTTCACCCCAACTAAATAATCGGCAAATTTCGTCGCATTATTAAGTTCATGTAACACCATGACAATCGTGCGATTTTCTTCTTTATTTAACTTTTGTAATAACAATAAAATTTCTAATTGATGCGCCATATCTAAATAAGTTGTCGGCTCATCTAACACTAAGATTTCGGTATCTTGAGCCAGCGCCATCGCAATCCAAGCACGCTGACGTTGTCCACCTGATAAGCTATCCACCGGACGTTCTGCAAATTCAGCAATTCCAGTTACCTTCATCGCCCAATTCACCATCTCAACATCTTCTTGTTTTAAACCACCCATTGCACTTTGATAAGGGAATCGGCCATAAGACACTAATTCTTTCACTAAAAGACCTGAGGGAACAATTGGACTTTGTGGCAAGACAGCCATTTTCTTAGCAATCTCTTTGGGTGCTTGTTGTTGAATACTTACACCATTTAATTGGATTTCACCTTTTTTAGGTGTAATGATACGAGCAATGGTCTTTAATAACGTCGATTTTCCACAACCATTCGATCCAATAATCATCGTGATTTTTCCTTTAGGAATCTCTAAATTCATATTTTTAATAATATATTTTTGTTCATATGCCACATCTAAGTCTGTCACTTTAATAGCTTCCATCTTGTTCCTCCGACACTTCTTATTCTTTTAGCATTAAATAGATAAAATACGGTACCCCTACAATCGCAATTGTAATTCCAACTGGAATTTCAATTGGTGAGAAGACATTTCTTGAAATTGAATCTGCAAATAATACAATGATACAGCTAACGATAGCTGCCATTGGTATTTGTCTTCTATGAACCGGTCCCACTAAACGTTTCGCCACTTGTGGCCCTAATAATCCAAGAAAAGCAATATTTCCTGCAACAGATGTTGCTAAAGCGGCCAATGTAATCGCATAGATAAATAAAATCTTGCGCTCTTTTTCAACTTTCACCCCAAGGCCAATGGCAATTTCATCACCTAAATCTAATACGTCTAAAATCTTTGATTTCCAAATCGTTAATCCCAAGAAAATTAAAGCTAATGGAGTAATCAAATAGAAGAACTTCCAACTACTTCCCCACAAACTTCCGCTAATCCACGTTAACACTTGGTTATAATCACCTTGTGCCATATTTAATTGATATAACGAAATGAACGCATTAATCCCCACATTCACTCCAATTCCTGTCAGAATTAAACGAGTGGGTGAGACCCCTTTTTTATAACTTAAACGATAAATAAGTAGCCCACTTATCAAACTACCCACAATCGCGACAATCGGCATCACGAATAATGAGGCGTCTCCAATCGTACTATAATACGTCGTTTGCCCTGAAGAAATTAACAGAACAACTGCTAAAGCAGCCCCCGCATTAATTCCAATCATTCCAGGTTCAGCTAACTCATTTCGTGTCACACTTTGTAAAACACACCCTGATGTCGATAAACAAACCGCTACCACCATCGCAACGCAGATTCGAGGTAATCGAATATCAAAAATTGTCGTTGACTGAAGCTTAGATCCCCCACCAAATAAAGTACTCACCACTTCACCGATGGACATCGTATAACTTCCCCAACTAACCACTAGTAAAAAGACAGCAACCAAAAGAAGACTCATGATGATACTGACGATCATTAAACGTTTTTTCAATCCTAACTCTCCTTTCTAACCATCCAAATAAATAAGGGCACACCAACTAATGACGTAAATAATCCAATCGGTGTTTCATACGGTTGATTCACTAATCGTGCGAGCACATCTGCCCAAATAACAAGCGTAGCCCCACATAAAAAAGACACCGGCATAATCACACGATAATCTTGCCCTAAAATTTTACGAACAATATGGGGGACAATTAAACCGACAAACGCAATATTTCCAGCCACAGCCACACACACCGCACACATCGGAATAATTAGCAACAATGTCTGCATTCGGATTCGCACGGGATTTTGTCCTAGCCCAATACAGACATCTTCACCTAAGTTGACAATATTAATTTTAGGCGCTAAAAAAAGGGAAATAATTGTCGCAATTCCGCCCACTATGATGACTAATTGAACACTCTCCCATGTCGTGGCACGAAAACCACCCGAAATCCAAAACGCTAAATTTTGTGACTTATTCGTTAGTAATGCGATAACGGTCGCCATTGAAATAAAGAACGTACTTAATGCCGTTCCGGCTAATAGTAAGCGCGACATATTCATATTTCGTGCACTTTTCATACTAAATCCAAGCACTAGCAATCCACTCACTAACGCTCCAATAAAAGCTGCTAACGTATTACCGAGTAGCCCATATAAACTAGAACTAGCACCTACTAAAGCAATCGCAAACGTTGCTCCTTGTGTAATCCCCATTAAAGATGGTTCCGCTACAGGGTTTCTTGTGACACCTTGCATCATGGCCCCTGTAATACCAAGAAGACCGCCTACAAAGGCGGTACAAATAACTCTTGGTATTCGAACATCTCTAACTAATTGCATATCTAAAACATCTTCGTAATGAAAGATACTATCCCATACAGTTTGCAAAGGAATACTCTTTGCACCTGCACAAATCGCAACAATTAGCCCGATTATTGCGAATAAACTACACGACGTAACAAGAAAAACTAATTTCTTATTCATGCATGCTCGCTAATAAATTTTGTACTTCTTCAACGAACACTAAACGTCCAATTGGGCTATAACCTTGGTTAAAGTATGGACTTGCAGGTAATGTAACTACATTTCCTTCTTTCACAGCTTTCGTACCATTCCAAATACTGCTTGCTGTTAATGTTGCTAGATCTTCATCTGTTCCGATAGCAAAAATATAATCAGCATCGATTTCTGCTAACCCTTCAAGTGAAACAACTGGTAAGCTAATATTTTCTTGTTGAGGCATCCCAGCTGGTTTTGCTAATCCCATATCATTATATAAAATTGATCCAATACCAGCTTGGTCGAAGATAAATAAGCTTCCTGCACTTGCTAAAAATGATAAATATGAACTATCTTCTCCATAAGTTGCCTTAATTTGTTTTCCAACTTCTTCAGCTTTTGCTAAATAGTCATTAATCCATGCTGTCGCTGCTTCTTCTTTACCGAATACTTTTGCAACGTGCATGAAATCTTCTTTCCAATCTACTTGCTTCATTTCAACCATGACAACTGGTGCAATTTTTGATAATTGATCATACATTTTCTCTTGAACCGTTGAGATTACAATTAAATCAGGTTCTAAAGCAATAATCGCTTCAACATCCATTTCAGCTAACATGCTATAACCTAAAATTTGTGCATCACCTAACACATCTTCTAAATAAGTAGGGAATTTCGTATAATCATAACCATCACTATTTGCTGTTCCGATGACGTCATATCCTAAAATAGATAAAATATCACTTGCTCCACTAATATCAACAATACGTTTTGGATTGACCGGGATTTCAACTTCACCTTTTACATCCGTTACCGTACGCATTTCAACATTTACATCTGAACCTTTATCACTGCTAGAACATCCTACAAGCCCTAACATTAAAACAAAAACACTAGTTAATAATAAAACTGTCTTTTTCATATTAACGCTCCTTTTTTATTTCTTATAAACTTTATAGTTAGCACCCGCTAACTGATAAGAGAATTATACAAAATAAGCTTCTTGCAGACAAGTTTTTCACCTTTTTTAATTATTTTATCATCTTATATAATTATTATTCTTTTATTACACGAATAAATTTACTATTAGTATGTCCTAACTTCCAGTTATCTTTCATCTGCAATAAAAAAAGGTGTAAGAAATTATCCTACACCTTTCTATATATAAAGTAAAAAATAATCTAGATATTTCAATTCATACTTAGTTCTTAAAATACTTTGATAGTGGGTCACCTATGCTACGTAACGAAGTTCGTAGCTTTCCTCCGCTGATAGGGTTTGGGTCACCTACTCTAACTGAAAGTTAGGTATCCGCCGCTAGTAGGGAATGGGTCACCTATGCTACGTAACGAAGTTCGTAGCTTTCCTCCGCTGATAGGGTTTGGGTTCCCTGGCATTTTCGAAGAAAATGTATCCTCAATTGCTAGGGCTTGATTCACCTAGAAGATTGTCAAAGATAATCTAATCCTCAACTAATAGGGCCTTAATTTTCACTATAGAAAATTTGTTGCAACTTATATATTTTTATTCTTGATCCCACTGATGATTTTTAATCCGCTCATACTCTTCCATGGTAATTGTTAAAATTGTTCCATGCTTAAATCCATATGGAAAACTAAATGACGCATCCGAACGGACAAATTTTCCTTCATCAATATTCTCTGAAATAAATGGGACATAGCCTTGTCCCGCTCCACGAACACCGTAATAGTCTAAGAATAAGCACCACTTCCCATTTTCTAAACGTACAGCCGTCGGCGCCTCATAAACATGTGGCGCTAAATCAGCCATACACTCATCAAATGCTTTAATGCGCGTATACGGTCCTGTAGCATGATCTGACTTTAACAATAGATTCTTAGCAGGTTTGTCCTCACTCTTTACAAACATATAGTACGTTCCATTATCTTCATAAATAGCAGAATCAATCACACCACTATCCTCTTTACGATATAACACCTCAGGTTTTGAGAAAGTCTCAAAATCTTTCGTACAACTATAATAAATCCCTTTGAATCCATTTGAATAATCTTTATGTAGCGAAGACCAATGAATGACATAATCCTCATTTTCTGAATCAAAAATAATATCTGGTGCCCATAGACATCCGAAATTTTCATCTACAAGTTTCACTAAACGTTGTTCCGACCAATTCACTAAGTCATCAGATTCCCATACCGAGAAATTTTTACTGCCGTTAACCGAAATCTCATACCAAGAATTATGATACTGATTGCGCATCCCATAAGCTAAACTTAAATCTGTCGCAAAAATATAAAACTTTCCATTATCTTTACGACGCGTAATTGTAAAATCGCGAACGCCCTTATCACCATAATAAGCCCACAAAACAGGGCGCCCATTGTTCACTTCCTCCCAATGGAATCCATCTTTACTCAAACCAAAATAAACTTGCTCACCATCTGGTGTCGCCTTTTCTCTAAAATGAACAAATAAATACGCTTGCATCTTCCACTTTCCCCTCTCATTAACGAATGAATCACACATCAGCCTACAAGTTTAGTCCCCTCTCTTACAACACTTGCATGTTAATCAAATACAACCATATATTATCATTATAACCTTATTTTTAAAAGCACTTTCAAATAAAAAAAGGAGTTTAATTCTAAAAATTTTCAACTCCTAAATGCTTTTATTCCTCAGCTTGTTTTAAAAAGTGATTCGTTGGAAGAAGCGTAATAATCAGCATAACAATACTAACTAATAAGCCAATAACTGACCAAACTAGTCCACTTGTTGTCCACTCAATAACGAGATTAACCACATACAAACCAACAAACCACCAACCTGATAATCCCGTATCATGATAGCGACGAACGGATAAACTCAATGACGGGATAAGAGCTGCTAAACTATAAATAGCTAACAAACCTCCAAACAATGAGACAAAAACAGTACTCGCAGAAAAACCATCCCCATAACTAACGGCAGATGCCATCATGCCAACAAAAGAAAGACCTAATCCAAATCCTAAAACGGCACCAATAATCACATTCCAAAGAACAACAAACCAAAACTCACGTCTTGATGCACGACCACTAAAATTAAAATAATTTTTCCAAAATGACTTAAAAGCCCCTACAAATGTCATCCTAATCCCTCCTAAAACCACATTAAAATCTAACTACAATATATATTCTATGTTTTCATCATCAAAACGTTCTCTCAACTCCTCCCTTTCAATAAAAAAACAAATTTACCTCAAATGCGATACCATCCCATGAATAAAATAATCCTTTATCATAAACGTTTTTAAAATTATGGATGTTTTTTATCAGCCTTTTGCCCTCACTAATGTTCATATAATATGTTAGCAAGACTATTATCATAAAGAGAGTGAATATTATTCTATCCGGTAATTACGATACACTTTTAAACTTTGATGCATTTGCTGGAATAAGCAGTTATAAGTATGGATTCACAGACAGTGAATTTTTAGCCTTTATTGCCGATTTAGATCCTACTGAGTACATTCTAGTCATCACTGTCGTAACTATTTTAATTAATATCAATTTAAATATCTTTGAGCAATATGTCGTTTCTGGAGCCCTCCTTGATATCGCTGTCACTAGTCAGAATATGGTTCAACAAAGAGGATTCCAATTAGCTCGCCAAGGAGAAGCCGTGAGTCAATAACGAAGTGAATATCGACAAGAAAACTTTGACAACCTTTATAGTGAAATAGATAGACTAACGGAAGAATTAAACCAACTAAAATCAAAGATATTCCCTCAACAAACCGATTAGTATTAAAAAATAATACAACACTTTTTTATAAATTCAATTTACTTCCTACTTAATATCAATACAAATCCCTTCCTAGTTGATTTACCGTTATACGTTTTCCATATTATCCCAAAAACAAGCGCCACAAAATCTTAGTATGCATCTTTCTAACTATGATCCCCTCACTTCAAGTACTAGTGCCTATCATTTTCTTTCTCTTTTTACCTCCCCTTATACTAAGACCGACACCCGATCTATCAAAGCCCCTCTATCTCTACCAAAACATTCGAATTATATTTAAACCTTATTGATAGATTCTCTTATATCCAGTTGACCCATTGTCACCTGTTTTGCCACGTTATCTCAAAAAAAACAAGTGCTACAAAATCTTAGCATGCATCTTTCTAACCACGATAACCTCAGTTCAATTGCTAGTATCTGTTCATCTCACTAAAGAAGTTTTAAAATAAAATTGAGGCGATGACAGGGAGAGCGAATCAATGGGATTAGGGGTGAGCTTGCTCACCTACTAATAAGAATAGCCCATCGGTAGAAGCTCTCCCTTATAATATCGCCTCATAGATTTTCTTATTTTAAAACCATCTACTGTTCTTGTCGATCAATGTACAACGCTAGCCACTTGACCTGATACCCTCCCTGTGCATCTTAGTATAAAAAAAGACAGCATCTTAAAGATACTGTCTAAATTCTTAGCGTTGTTTTTTAGCTGGGCGGTCTTGGCGAACTAAGCGCACAACGGCTTCAACATGAGACGTTTGTGGGAACATATCCACTGGTTGAATATAGTCCACACGGTACTTCTTCGTTAATTCTTTTAAATTCTTAGCTAACGTCGATGGATTACATGACACATACACAATCGTTTTTGGTTGCACACGTTTTAACATCTCGATTAGCTCAGTTCCTAATCCTGTACGAGGAGGATCCACAATCACGACATCTGGTTTAAATCCTTCATTCGCCCATTTCGGTACGATTTGTTCTGCTTTACCAACGGCATAATATGTATTTGTTAAACCATTTAATTTTGCATTTTCTTTCGCATCCGCAATGGCTTGACGTGTAATATCCACCCCACGTACTTCACTTGCTTTATCTGCAACCCATTGACCGATTGTTCCAACACCACAGTAAGCATCAACCACTTTTTCGTTTCCTTTTAAAGCAGCTGCATATTTGACTTGGTTGTATAATTTAATCGTTTGTTCTGGGTTTAACTGATAGAACGCGCGTGGAGATAAATTGAACTTGAAGCGTCCTAATTCATCTGAAATGAATTTTTCTCCAGCGATGTGCTTCATTTCTTTTCCGAAGATTTCATGCGTATCTTCGTTGTTAATATTTAAATAAACTGATTTAACATCTGGGCAATATTTCATTAAGTCTTTCGCTAAAGCATTCATTTTTCTGAACTCGTTATTAGCGAATACGAATGTCACCTGGACCTCACCTGTTTTAAATCCACGACGAACGACAATATAGCGTGCCGTTCCTTTTTTCGTTTTAGGTGCGTAAGCGAACACTTTGTAATCATCTAATAAATCAACCGCATGATTGATGACTGTGTTAATTTCTTCATATTGAACATCACAATCTGTTACATTCACTAATTCACGTGAATTCATGCTGTAGAATCCAACCATAACCCCATCTTCGTCATATCCAACTGGCATTTGAGCGCGATTGCGGTAGTTATACGGATCTTTCATTCCGATCGTTGGACGGATATCACATTCTTCAGGATCTAAATTCGTATAACGTTCAATCGCTTGTGAAACGGCATCACGTTTAATACGAAGTTGCTCTTGATAAGACATATGTTGTAATTGACATCCACCACATTGTCCATAAACTTCACATGCGGGTTGCACACGGTGCTTTGATTTACGTTTCACACGTACCAGTTCCGCTTCCGCGTAACCACCTGCCACACGCGTACAAGTCGCAACCACTTCTTCACCCACTAACGTTCCTAGAATAAAGACCGCTTGTTTTTTATAATATCCGATTCCCTCACCGTTAATTCCGATGCGTTTAATCGTCACTAAAAATTCTTGACCAACCTTTAAAGGTGACATATTCATCTATTAAAACCTCCAATGCTTTGTTAAGCTATCCTTTATCTTACCACATTCCCTGTCATTTTACATCGAAATCCCTATATTTCATGATAACTTTCACACATTGATTTGATTATTTTAGAACCCAATGCTTGACTTTTTTATAAAAGATGCTAAAATAGGCTTAATTGAATATGTCTCTTGTTCTCTTTGATGAGTTAGAGGTGCGTGTCCAATGAGTAGGAATTTCGAGAGTGACGTCGATGACAAATTCTAAAAGGTGTCCACGCCGAAGTCTTGTTTGTGTCAACCAAACTTGTGCTGGTGTTATGTTGAATAAATTTAACACTGTCACTACAATTGTAGTGGAGGACTAATGATCGGAGAGTTAAATAATACTTGTCATCTATCGTCTAACAACCTTAGACTTTTTAGAGCCATGTATGAGTTTAACTCTGCATGGCTCTTTTTTCTTTATCAAAAGAACAGCTTCTTATTCAATTGCACTAACAATTGAGGAGAGGATTTATATGATTGGAACTATTTATGCGTTAATTCCGGCACTACTTACTATTGCCCTTGTTATTTTTACGCGCCGTGTCGTATTATCACTCGGGATTGGTGCCATCTCGGCTGCCTTTATTTTAGCCAATTTCAATCTCATTCAAACGGTTGAAACGCTTGGATCAACGTTTAGTGGACTTATTTTTGAAAAAGATGGATTAATCGGCTTTTTAAATGATTGGAACCTGTCGATTGTTTTCTTCTTACTTGCACTTGGCGCCATTACAGCTTACATCGTCTTATCAGGCGGAGCGTCTGCGTTTACAAAAGCGATTATCAAACACGTCAAAACGCGCGAAGGCGTTCAATATACGTCTGCCATTTTAGGAATTTTAATTTTTGTCGATGACTACTTTAATGCCCTAGTTGTCGGAAATGTCTCAAAACCGTTAGCTCAGCAACAAAAAATTTCACGAGCACGACTAGCTTACATTGTCGATTCAACGTCAGCACCAATCTGTGTGATCTCACCGATTTCAAGTTGGGCGACTGGAGTGATGGGGTCGATGGCAGTTATTTTTGCAAGTACAGGTGCGACGTACAATACGTTCTCTGCTTTCTTAATGACGATTCCTTATCATTTCTATGTGATTGTCTCAGTTATCATGGTCTTCATTGTCATTAAATACAATTTAAATCTTGGACTCATGAAAAAATACGAGACGGATACGATCAATGGGAATGATAGTTCTCTTACGAGTGCTGAAGTGGCAAGCGCTCACGGAGGCGACGTGGAGTCATCAAAAGGAACAGTATGGGATTTAATCGTCCCGATCTTGACCTTAATCGTCGTGACGGTGTTAACGATGGTGTATACTGGCTATATAGGGGCAATGAATAACACATCAGACTTCAACTTATTCTTCGCAATCTTAGATAACATCAACCTATCAACAGCGCTTCGCTTTGGTGGAGCAGCGGGATTAATCGTGTCAATGGGAATGGCATATCGTCATGTCATAAGTGGTGAAGTCACGCAGAACCAATATGTCAAAGCCTTCTTCTCAGGAATGAAGTCAATGGTTGGAGCCATTATCGTTTTATTATTAGCCTGGGCAATTTGTGAGTTAGTTAGTGCGTTAGATGCAGGTGGCTACTTAGCCTCTGTCATTACATCAGCGAACATTAATCCAAACTTCATCCCAGTTGTGATGTTCATTGTCGCAAGCTTCATGGCTTTTGCAACAGGAACGTCATGGGGATCATTCGGAATCTTACTTCCAATTGCTGGTTCAGTCGCAGCGGCGATTGATATGAATTTAATGATTCCAGTCATGGCCGCTGTTTTATCAGGTGCTATCTTTGGAGATCATGCCTCACCTATTTCAGATACAACCCTTTTATCAGCAACAGGATCAGGTTGTGATTTAGGTGCTCACTTTAACTCTCAGTTACCATACGCCCTTTTATCAGCTTGTATCGCTTCACTCGCATACATCGCATTTGGAATGACTGAAAGTTTAATGATTGCCTATCTCATCATCATCATTGGCTTCATCGCTACAATCTTTTATGCAAAATCACAAAACAAATCGGAAGCTATCCAAGAATAAGGTCGCTTCCAAAACAAAATCAAAGGTGGAAAAAATAATTATAGATAACAAAAGGAACTAAGTGCAGAGGGGAAACTGCATCTTAGTTCCTTTTTTCTATATTAAAGAGAGGTTGAGAGAATTGGAGAAGAAAGTCTACATTATATGTATTTAGCATCAAGATGATAAATACATAAGACTTCTGTATTGGTAAATAGAGAACTTCAAGTACAAACTCAAAGTATAGTCCCACCATGAAAGACTATTAACTTGGGAGGTTATCTCTACACACCCTCATTATAGGCACCCATTCAAAATCCTAAACAAAAATCCGAAAATTTTTTCATTATTTTAAGGCTCAACACCAGAATTGGTTCTTGACAAAAAAGTTGATACAAATAGCTGAATCACAGATTTAGAATTTCAGTATTTTATCATTACTAATGATGAACCATTAGAGTTAATTTCTTAGTTGAACCAAGTCAAGCACCATTTTTGGTGAAGACTCTATTTTAAATATTAATAAATTATCTTCTAAAATCGAGGTCATTTTTATAGGCACTTCAATAATAACTGTGCGACGCTTATCATCCTATCAAAGTCATCTTATACAGTTCACCTTTAATGGTTATACCTAATTTCTTCTACCTAAATGGATACTTCCTTCTATACAAGACCATTTAACTGATAAAAGAGATTTTCCTCTCATATTTTTTTATATTATTACTAGTAGAAGTCTTAATAAGCACTAGCCACAAAGTAAAAGGTTGATTCAAAATTCATTTTTCCTAGAAATTATGATAATAATAAATAAAATGAGGCAATTTAACGAGGGAGTCTATCATGGGATGATAAGTGGTGAAACCACTTATCATATGCAATGCCCATTAAAAGCACTTCATCGAAAATAAATGCCTCATTTATATTATTATAATTTAGTCATCTTTTATCTATATAGCTACCTGATGAATGTCTAAAGAAATAATCAAACTTTTAACCACAACCTAGAAAAAAAGAGATAATTTCGAAAATCCGAAATTATCTCTTCACTTAAGCAGACAACTCCGCCAAGCGCGGAGTATAGTTCAGCTAAATTTTTGCTCTACAAAAATAGCTGAACAAACATAAAATAAACCTCGAGAGGGGGAACTCTCGAGGTTTGGTTAAACGGTCGTGGGGGAACACGATCCGTTTGGGAGTGAGAAAACATAATGAATAAGAAAATCAAAGGGGGAGAAAATTTATTATCATTTTCATCCATAGTTATTATGGCACAAAGTTATGTACAAAAAATGAATTAAACGTGTTCTTTCAGTGTCCCTGTAACGTTTACATCACTTTTTTCTACAAATTATAACCAATTATTCAATAATCACCGGACTATCTTGTGTCATTAAATATTGCAGTGACTTAAACTCATACCCTTCATTTCGAAGTTCAGGAATTAACTTATTTAAACATTCTGCATTATCACTTGAGATACTGTGCATTAACACAATGGCACCCGGATGCATACGTGCTAAAATTTGATTATACGCATAATCCGCACCTTTTTGTTTATTCACATCCCAGTCCATATAGGCTAAAGACCATAAAATTGTATAATAGCCACGCTCTTTCGCCCAATCTAACATTTGTTGATTAAAATGTCCTTCAGGTGGTCTTAAGTAACGAACCATCTCTTGGCCCGTAATCTCTTTATATTTATCTTCAACTAATTGTAATTCTTCATTAAATTTTTCTTTGTTGACTTTCGCTAAATCTGGGTGATGCCACGTATGATTGCCGACGATATGTCCCTCATCTGCCATTCGTTTCACAAGTTCCGGATTTTGTTCCATGAAATGTCCCGTCACAAAGAATAAAGCTGGCACTTGATGTTCTTTTAAAACATCTAAAATTAAGGGTGTATTTCCATTTTCATAACCACAATCAAATGTTAAATAAATCATTTTTTGATCGGCGGGACCAATATAATAAGCATCATTTTGACGAATAATATCATCAAACTCTTGACCCGGCCATGGTTGCTCATGATTCTCACCTTTTGGGATACCCCAGCCTATATCTTTCGCCTCTGCGTGACAAACTGAGATAAAGCATAAGAGGAACGTTAGAACAGTCAACTTCCAACTAAAATGTCGATTCATGTTGTTCACCTCTCATTATAAAAGAATTATCACTAATAATTTGTCGAGTTTTGTGTAAAATATACATAAACAACATAAAACCATTTATTAATCATGGTATTTCCCTTAAACTGACGACATATCATAAATTAAAAACCTTAGTTGGGAGGGACCAATTATGCAACATGTTTTTAGCTTAACCTTTATCAAAAAAGTAAAAGAACAAATGAATCATCGAGAGATTAAAGCCTTACCTGAACAAATTGCATTCAACTTAATTATGGCCATCGTCCCGCTACTCGTCGTCATTGTTCAGCTCGGAACTTATCTCTCTTTAAATACCGATCTCGTGAAATATTTGATTACAGCCTATGCGCCACAAGAAGTTCAACAACTTTTACTCTATCTTTTTGATACAACCTCTGCTCCTCAATCGGGAACTTTATTTGTTCTACTGACCGCCATCTCTTTCTTTTGGCTCATTTCAAAAGGTTTTTACGGGATTTCGATAGCTGCTAACACGACCTATCAAGTTCCCCTCATGAAATTCGCCTATCTTGAACGTATCTTTTCATTTATGATGCTTTGTTTTATGATTTTACTTCTCGTGGTTGCTATCATCCTCGCTTTATTTGGTCAAGCTATCATCTCACTCGTCCTTCACCTTCTCAATATTCAAGTGGATTCATACATGATTATTCTCTTTAATATCATTCGATCAACGATCAGTTTCATTTCCTATTTCTCCTTCTTTGTCCTCCTGTTCTACCTCGCACCAACCATTAAAATTAAAATTCATGAAATTATACCCGGTGCTTTAGTAACAGCCGTTGGGTGGAGTGTCGCCTCAATTGGGTTTAGTTTCTATGTCAATTACATCGCCAATTATAATAAGTTCTATGGGAGCCTCTCAGTCATTATTATCCTTCTCTTTTGGCTCTATATTTTAGGCTATGCCATCATGATTGGATTACAAGTGAACTATATCTTAAAACGCGATTATTACGGAGGCGTTGACTACTTACCTCGCCTAACTCTGATTCAAAAATCTAAATATCTTTCAAAATGGACAAAATTTACGGTTAATGACGAACAAAAGATAAACTAAATGCACCTCCTTTTCGTATGAACCTCTACCTTCATGAATACAATGGAACATACTGATAACTGAGGTGAAAATTATGAAAAATGTATGCCTAATTTTAGGATTAATGATCATGAGTTTATCCGGTTGCTCCAATAATACAAGTCCAAAAACTATCTCAACACCTCAATCGCTACAAAGTCTATCCATCACAACCAATACCGGAACGAACACTAACACGGTCTCTAATCCAAGTACGGAAGAAAACAATTCACAACCAAATGATTCAAATCAACAAACAGAAACCACCAATTCAACAGAAAAAACATTCGCCACACAGCAAGACTTTGTAGATTATATGTATGAAAAAGTAAAGGCCCTTGAAGACACCATTTCACTACTCGACTCTAACTTAACGCAAGTATATTCTGTAGCGGGAACAGAAGCTGAAACAGCTCAACTTTCAATCCGACATAATCTATTAAAACAAACAACGAATGAAATGAATGCTATTGAATCACTAAAACGACCAAATGAAGAGGTCGCAACGCTTCAAGACTATGTTGTAAAGGCTTATCACTACAACGTTGAATATAAAACAGCAGAATATGAAGTCTTTAAAGCGGAAACTTTACAAGATCGCCAAGTGTTATTAGATGCAAATGCGGAAAATGAAAAACTCGCTCAACAATACATCTCATTGGCTTGGTCAGAAATTGATCGTCTTTCAGAAACGGCCTACGACCGTAAATAGTAAAAACTGAGGCTAATTACTAGCCTCAGTTTTTACGTCTTTCGGATGTTTACGATACTTAAACTCACTCATAATCCAGATTAATCCTGGAATAGCTAATTGGAAAATAGGGAGAAGCCCTTTAGGATTCTCAATAATTACACGGTAAATATTTTCAATCCGTTTAGAGCTAATCTTTGTTGCTCCAACGATTAACAAAATTCCAATAGGAATAGCTAATTGACGATAGTTAAATCGAACAACGATTTTTTCTAAACAAGAAAGTCCTGCATAACAATAAATACTGATCTTAAAAAAACAAGTCGTCATTAAAATAATAATAGATAATGGATCAACTCGTTCAAAAACAACACTCACTCCAACCATTTTCATCGCATTAAAGAAAGGATAGACGAAGTTTTCTGTTAAATCAGCACCTAAAATCCCAATATTCATCACATCAATTCCAAGTAAGATAACCATCGCCAAAGTAATGCCGACATAGCCATATTTCAAGATTTTTCCTTTTTTATCATTCGGGATTAATGGAAAAAGAAATAGAAAGGCAAGGGCTTCACCATATGGAAACAAGCTCATCGTATAAATATCAGTCTTTAAGGCAAATAATCCTTTTTCAAGAACTGGTAATAGATTTTCAAATTTAAAGATATCTGATGTAAAAACGGCAATTAATAATGGGATAAAACAAATACCAACAACATAAAACAACAGCTCTGATGAGCGACCAATGACATTCACCCCAAGAATCAGTCCATAGACAATTGGAATCATTAAAAGTGTAATCACAAGCGTTAGATTAGCATCAATCATGATGGTTGCCTTAATCATATCAGACGTACTTTTCAATAACCCCGTCGCTAAAAACAAGAAATATCCCATATAAGCAAGAATAATTAACCCACCTATCCATTTTCCAAAAAGATCCCTAATAATTTCTGTCAACGATTGAAACCCATGTAATTTACTAATTCGATAATAAATAGTAAATAAGAGACCACCAAAAACAGTACTAATTAAAATGACAATCCAAACATCGCGTCCTGAAAAACGTCCCACATTAACAAGTGATGCACTACTAGATAAAAACAAAACAAGTAAAGTTAAAAATTGATTTAAACTAATCCGTGATGTTTTCATAACAGACTCTCCTTTCTAATCTTTTAAATTAGCAATATCTCCAACCGAATTAATCTCGATTTTCACATCAACCTCAAATTCAAGCGTTGGATAAATTTCTTCCCAATAGCCATTAACCGCTGCCCATTTTTTAGGATCTTTTTGATGAATCTTACTTCCAACACCTAGAATATCCGATTGAAGCTCTTGTTGTGTTTTAGAGATAAAATCCATTAAATCTTTTTTTAAAGTCTCCTCAAAATAACTTTGTAAGATGGAGATATTTTTAGGTTCCATTAAATTGATTGGATATTCATTCTCCATTAAAATTCCACTCAATTTACATTCAACTTTCACTTTCTTTTCATCAAGATTCGGTTTAATCTCAACTTTTGTGTCCCGTGCTTCATAAGCGACTTTATATGTCTCATCTATGACTGTATTTAACACATAACGCTTACTATTCCCCACTAAAAGATTATAGTACTCAGCTTCCTCACTATCTAAATAACCGACCAATTTATCACTTTTAAAAGCAGCCAATGAATCGATTTGTAATTGAGTAGGCGGCTCTACTTGTAAAATATTTTCTATTTTTTCACCTTGTGAGATTCCATCTCCTATAATCGCAACACTATTTAGGACAATATTATCTCCTTCAGCATTAACTCGCTCACTCACTTGATAAAGGTTATAATTTACCTGTCTTCCTGTACAATTTACGCACATATTTGATAATGAATCTAATTGAGTAATGGGAATTTGATCACTCGGTATTAAAACATGTAAAATATCTGCCGCCGGAGCATTATTGGCAATCGCCACTGTAATATTGGGGCGAATCGCGGCATTACGTAAAACGAAATCTAACACGGTATTAATCCCATCTTTCGCAATTTCTTCGTCTAGTACAATCACGCTTAAATGAGGAAGATAGAGGACTTTAGAAGTCAACGTATTTAATTCACGATACGCATCATATAATGTTTCACCTTCAGCTGAAACAGAAAAAATAGAAAGGGTATCATGTTGATTTCCAGCAATTGAACTCGGATTAACGACTTGAGCCGTTAGACGATATCGATCCTCAATTTTATCGATTCCAAATCCTGACACAATTCCTAATTGACTCATTTCAACTTTATGAGCGCAACCACTTAAACAAACTAAAACACTCATTAAAAATAGCCATCGCTTCATCACTATTCCTCCTTCCTTACTGGATTTTTCATATTATGACGCGTTCGATTACCCGTTTTGAAAATTTTAGGACGATATTTCATCCATGAAAAAGGTAATCTTAAAAATTGATCCTCTTGATCATGTAAATTAAAAGGAGCCATTGCAGCAAGATAAGGTTGATCTAGCGTCGTCAAGGAAGCTAAATGAAGAATAAGCATAATAAATCCAATCGTAATTCCGTAAAGACCAAACGCTGCTCCTAAAAATAAGAAGATAAATGTTAAAATTCGAGTCGCATTATTCAGACGACTACTTGATAAAATAAAGCCTGCAATCGAAGTAATCGAAACAATAATGATAACCATATAAGAAACAAGGCCTGCCTCAACAATCGTCTGTCCAATAATTAAAGATCCAACGATGGTCATTGAATCCCCTACCACATTTGGTTTACGTAACGCAGCCTCTCGAATAATCTCGAAGAGGACTAAGATAACCAAGGTTTCAATATAGGTTGGAAACGGATTTGAACTCCGCTGATTAATAATGGTGATGAGTAAGACCGTTGGAATCATCTCTTGATGATAAGTAGAAATCGCAACATATAAACCGGGGACTAAAATAACCAATAAAAAAGAAGCATAACGAAGGATTCGAGTTAATGTTGCAATCAAAGGCCGTGAATAATAATCATCTGTAATCTGAAACATCGTAATAAAATAAGCAGGTCCAACCGTCACAAAAGGAGATCCATCGAATAAGATGGCCACACTTCCTTGCATAAGGGCAGCTGTTACTTTATCTGGACGCTCTGTTTGAGTCAAACGAGGAAAGATAGTTAAGTGGTGATCTTCAATCAACTGCATCAATTCACTCGAATCAACCAATCCATCAATATCTAAGCTTTTAATTCGCTTATTCACGGTCTGAACAAGTTCAGGATTTGCAATTCCTTCAATATAAGCCACAAAAACATCGGTCTGTGTCACCGTTCCGACCACATGAGCGTCAAAACGAAGATTAGGATCTTTAATCCGACGACGAAGCGTCGCCGTATTCGTGCGAATCGTCTCCACAAAACAATCTTTCGGACCATATAACGACTGTTCCGTTTGGGGTTCACTAATGGAGCGCATTTGCCATCCTTTACAATCAAACATCATTAACTGGTCGACCCCGTCAACTAAGACGATGATATGTCCATTTAATAAATTTGTATATAAATCGTCAAACCTTTGCGCACACTGTGCATCTATCATACTAATACGAGACTCAAAAATCGATTGAAAAACACCACATGAACGCGTCTTTGAATCTTCAACTAACGACAAATCAATAGCTAAAACATGAACAATAAATTGCTCCGCTTGATTCGTATCAATTAATCCATCGATTCCAAGAATGGCAACAGCGACATCATCAGCACCCTGTAAACGAAGCTTTCGAATCAATAAATCATTAGCATTTCCTAACTTCTCTTTAATTAATGTTAAGTTTTGTTCCAAGTTTGAATAAATTCGTTGGGGTTCTTTTTCAGGAATCGGTTCCTTCGTATTCTTTTTTCCTTTAAAGATTTTAAAAATATCCATCTCATTTTCACCCACTTTTTTTCGGCATTTATCCTATTATTTGTGAAAAAAGATAAGTTATACCCATTCATAATTTTCTAATTTTTACCCAATACCTTGAATTATTGTAGTAAACAGACTATAATGCACTCAGATTGGGGGAAAGCATATGAATTCAATTTCAACCTTATTAACACAACTTCGACAACTCAAACTTAAACTCGCTCTTGAGGGGATGATCGTCGGGTTAATTTCAGGTCTTGTTGTCGTCTTTTATCGACTCATTTTAGAGAAAGCCGAACAGGCTCGACAACTCCTCTTTTCATCACAACATTCCATCTTGCATACCATTAGCTGGTTCATCCTTCTTATTCTCGTTGCTCTATTTGTCGGGAAACTTATGATAAAAGATCCCATGATTTGCGGAAGTGGAATTCCACAAGTAGAGGGGGTTCTCGCTAACAAACTAAAAATGAACCCATTATCTGTTCTCATCAGAAAATTTATTGGAGGAACATTATGTATTGGAGCAGGTCTTTCAGTTGGGAGAGAAGGGCCTTCTATTCAACTTGGAGCAGCCACAGCTCAATACTTAAGCCAGCTTACCAATCGGTCAAAAGTAGAAGAAAAATACTTAATTTCAAGTGGGGCTAGTGCCGGTCTTGCTGCCGCCTTTAATGCTCCCTTAGCTGGTGTTCTGTTCTCATTAGAAGAAGTCCATAAACACTTTTCACCGCTCGTTCTTATCTCAGCCATGTCAGCCTCATTAACGGCTGACTTCGTTTCTAAAAACTTCTTCGGTTTAAAACCTGTTTTTAACTTTAATACACTCGAGGCCATCCCACTTGATCACTACTGGCTCATTATCATTCTTGGAATAATAACCGGGCTTTGTGGTGTCTTTTATAATAAAACAATTAAAAGGACATTAGAGAGATACGATAAACTCACCTGGCTAAAAAAACAGTATCGTCCCATCATTCCTTTTATTTTAGCAGGCCTTCTCTTATTCATTCTGCCTCAAGTTTTAGGCGGTGGACATTCGCTCGTGGAAAGCCTCATTCACGGTTCTTTTACGATTAAAATGTTACTCCTTCTATTAATTGTTAAATTTATCTTTTCCATGATTAGTTTTGGTTCAGGCGTACCCGGTGGTATCTTTTTTCCACTCCTCGTCTTAGGTGCGCTCACAGGTTCGATTTTTGGAACTGTTGCAGCAAGCCTTGGACTCATCAATGAAACCTTGATTCAAAACTTTATCATTTTAGCGATGGCCGGCTATTTTACCGCCATCGTCCGTGCACCTATTACAGGGAGTATCTTAATCACTGAAATGACCGGATCATTGACGCATCTTCTTTCATTATCCTTAATTTCACTCATCGCCTATACCGTGGCTGAATGTCTAAAAAGTGAGCCCGTTTATGATTACCTACTGGGGCGACAACTTCAAGGAACTAAAACCTTTGAAACGTCAGAGGACAAACTCATGATTGAAATCCCAGTCTTTACTAATTCCTATATCGATGGGCGTTTCGTCCGCGACTTATCGCTACCGGATGGATGTCTACTCATTGTCATCAAACGTGGGAGTCATGAAATCATCCCAAGGGGGAATACCGAACTTTTAGCAGGTGATTACCTCGTCATTCTTCTCAAAGAAAGCATTGCTTCATCCGTTCAAGAAGAGTTAAAATTATGCTGCAATACACAAAAAGGTCTAACTATCAAATAGATTAGACCTTTTGTTTACTTGAAAAATGTTGAAATTTAGCTAAAATAGTAGGTTTTCAAGCATATTTTATACTATAATAATTTAGGTTATAAATGGGAAATGATACTATATATGGGTTAAAAATTTTTTACTATCTACGAAAGGGGAGGTTCTATGAATCATCATGTGATCAAAACAATTCTATTACAAATATGTACATTAATGTTCTTTGTCATCTTCTCATATATTTTATATGATGGACTATTTAATCCCTATCCGATGTATATGGAGTTAAATCCATTCATTATCATTCTCGGTGTAGGAATTCTTCTGTTAATATTATATTTATTAATAAAGAGCTTTAGTAAACTTTCTAAAAAGAAGCTAATATTTATTTCAATCATTAATTTTAGTGTACTATTTCTTTTACAATTTATCTTTTTACGATTTTTCCAAGTAAATCCTAGTTGGGATTTTGGAATGGTCTATAACGGGGCTTTAAGTCAATTAGATAAGTTTGAGTACTTATCTTTCTACTTTGTTGGATACTATCCTAATAACATTCCACTATTAATTGTAGAAATGTTGTTAATGCGATTCTTTAGATTATTTGGAATTTCAGATTACTTAACTCCTTTAATTGCTGTTAATATGTTAATTATTTTTATATCGCTAATTTGTACCTATTGGTATATTTATCGTCGTTACAATCTTCAAACTGCTACTTTATTTAGTTTCTTATTCCTGTTAATAACCCCATTTTATGCCTATGTTCCAATTGTATACACAGATACATTCTCAATGATTTTCCCGATCGTAGCCTTATTACTGTATGATCTGTTCTATCATGCTGAAATAAAGAATAAAAAACTCTTAATTATTCTTGGCATTTGGTTAGCCATCGGAACCCTAATTAAAGCGAACGTGGTAATTATTTTAATTGCACTTCTTATTCATTACTTTATGACACACGATTGGAAAACATGGATTAAATTTACTTCAACCATTTCAATATTATTTATTAGCACAATTCTCATTTATAAAGTAATGATTTATCCACATAATTCTATGCCACGAGGTGAAACTGGAATTCCAAGTACACATTGGATTATGATGGGACTAAATAATCCAGGAGGATATGATGATAACGATGCTCACTTCTCCATTGGATTAAAAAATGACGATAAATCAAATCAAGAAATTAAAGAAGCAAATATTCAAATTATAAAAGAACGAATTCAGAATTATGGATTTACAGGTATGATTGATCACTTGAAACAAAAGATTAATTATACTTGGTCGGACGGGACCTACTACTCGATTAGAAAGCTAATTCGTGAACCATTAATGGAAAATAATCCATATGCCGATTATATAATTGGTCATCAAAATAAGTATTTTATTTATTTCAGTCAAATTTCCCATATTACGCTAATTGGATCGATGCTAATAGGTGCTTTCCGATTATTACGTAAAAAAGATCTATTCGAATCCATTTTAACCATTACAATTATAGGTGTATTTTTATTCCTATTATTGTGGGAAACGCGCTCAAGATATTTAGTTTTATATCTTCCAATCTTCTTAGCTTTAGCAGCTTACGGAACTCAAATATTTAAAGGATGTGATAAAAGTGTCTAAAATAATTAATAAGAAAACACTAGAGTTTACTCGATTTGTGATTGTTGGTGTCATAGCAACAGCCATTCACTATGCGATTTATTTAAGTCTAGAGTATGGACTACATATTAATTATAACTTTGCTTATACGATAGGGTATATCCTTAGTTTCATCTTTAACTTCTTCGCCTCTACTTTCTTCACGTTTAAAACGAATGCAAATGCACAAAATGGAATTCGTTTTGCAGGCGCCCATTTAATCAATTATTTTGTTCATATGATTTTATTAAATGTATTTATTTTCATCGGAATGCCAGATAATCTTGCTCCTATCTTTGTCTTCCCTATCGCAATCATTATCAACTTCTTCATGGTTCGTTTCGCATTAAAAAAATAATTTAAAAGGCACTATCAACTGACTGATAGTGCCTTTTAAGTTGCCACTTTTAATCATTCAAAAATTCTTCAATAATAAAGCGTGGACGATCTTTTGTTTCTAAATAAATTTTTCCAATATATTCACCAATGATACCAATACATAAAATTTGGATTCCGCCTAATGTCCAAATTGATAAAATTAACGTCGTCCACCCCTGAATCGTATTCCCATTTAGCCATTGAATAAATGAATATAGTAACGGAACTAAACTTAATAAGAACACCGTTACTCCTAAGCTTGTCACTAATCGAATAGGCTTTACACTTAAAGATGTAATCCCTTCAATAGCAAAAGCTAACATTTTCTTTAATGGATATTTTGACTCTCCAGCAAATCGTTCATGGCGTTCATAATAAACAACATCTGATTTATATCCAACCAGTGGAACTAATCCCCTTAAAAATAAATTAACTTCTTTAAACTCTGCTAACCCTTCTAGCGCACGACGACTTAATAAACGATAATCAGCATGATTATAAACAATATCTGCTCCCATCATACTCATTAACTTATAAAAGATTTGGGCCGTATGTCGTTTAAATCCTGTATCCGTTGCACGATCACTTCGCACCCCATAAACAACATCACACTGTTCATTGATGAACTTTTCAATAAATTGATCAATGACATCAATATCATCTTGTAAGTCTGCATCTAATGAAATCGTTGCGTCACATAAATCTTTGACCGTCATTAATCCACCCAATAATGCATTTTGATGCCCTCTATTTCTTGAAAGTTTAACTCCACTGATTAAAACATTTTCTTCTACTAGTTTTCGAATTAAGGCCCACGTATTATCCTTACTTCCATCATCTACAAAAGTAATACGACTCGCTTTACTAATTAAACCTCTCTCAATTAAAGTTTCAACTTTTTCTGTTAACTTTGTTGCTGTGACTTCTAATACTTCTCCTTCATTGTAACAAGGAATAACAAAATAAATTGTTTTCGACATATAAATCCTCCAAATAACTAATAAACTCTAATTTAATAATTTTTCATTAGATGCCATACCATAAACACATAATGCCATGATTAAAGGTAAAGCGACAATTAAATAACGAGAACGGGTCTCCCAAATTAATAAAAATAAAAATGTTCCAAAGATTGCAATCGATAAGACGATTTCAAAAGCTGATTTTTGTTGGAATAATTTAATGCCTCCAACAACGATTAACCCTAATATAACTAGCTGAACGGCCTGACAGAAGTACACTAAGTAAACTTTAGCATCTCCCCAAATATAAGGTTGATAGACATTCTCACTCACTGGTAAGCGACTCAATTTTTCAGGTGCAAAATAAGTTCCTTCAGCCCATGTAAAATTAATTTTCTCTTTTAAATGATTCATCAATCCACTGAATCCGTTTTTCGTTAATCGATCCTTAATGATTTCTAAATGAACCTCTTTTATTTGCTCATTACTTAATTCTTGATTTAACTTTAAATCATTTGTGAACTCATCATCAGTAGCTGAGTAGGTTCCTCTTCCTTCTGATCCCATCATAATCCAATGTGTCATCGGATAACCTATCTCTGCTTTTTCAACAGGATAATAAGGCGTGATCCATTGTTGATATAATATAGTCAACATAAAAAATGGTAACAGTGAGCCTGTAAAGAACCCTAACCAGCTCTTATAACTATTCGTCATAACAAAATGAATCAAAATGGCAACTAATAAAATAATAACATTCGCCTTTAATAAGACTCCTATTGCTAATACAACACTCATTAATAAAAGCCACGTATAATGTGAACGATCTTTAGAATGATAAAATAAATCATACAATAACACACCAAAAATCATAAAAATCATTACTGTCGTATCCGTATAAAAAATCGTCGTATAGGTGTAAAGTGGCGTAATAAATAACATGAAAAAACTTCCCCATGTCGCCGCTACTAACCCTAAACGTCGTTTAATAAACCAATAAAAACATCCCATGGTTAACGTCATCACTAAGGCATTAGCAAACGTAAAAACATAATAATAATTTTCAATATGAAGTAAACTTAAAAGCTTCATTCCTAATAATTCAACTAAAAATAAAGGAATATTATTTGGATACTTATCCGTAAAATACTCTGGGAAGACAGTAAAACCATCTTTTACAGATAAGGCTGAATGGTAAACTCCTCCTACATCCCATGCTGGCTCCACTTGAAAGTATCTTAGAAAGAAAATCTGAAGCCCTATTAAAACTAAAAAGTTAAAACACGAAAAAATAATCAATGACTTTTTAGACAGTTGACTTAAGGTATGATATACTCCATATAAAATAACTAACACGATTAAGGAAAGTAATAAAACAATCCACGGATTCATTATGGCAAAAACTTGACTCGGATGAATTAGTGCATCAATGAACACATACGAAAATATCCCGATAAATAATACATTAAAAATACTAAGTAGTATTAATTTAACTTTCTCTTCTATTGTCATTAAATCCTCCTTTTAAACACATTTACCTTTAACTATACCATTATATACTAAAAAAAACATATATTCGACACAATTCCAATTATTTTCATTATATTCTTTCGAATATATAAGTCCAGGTAAGTTTCTTAAATGATAAAAGCTTTTAGAGCCTTAGCGGAGGAGGATACATTGCTATTGGAAATGACAGGTAACCTCTATCAAAGCAGTGAGGTGAGTAAGACTAAAACAGATTTATAGCGAGTTTCGCTCGTAACTATCCCTAATGTTAGGACTTAGTTTTTCAACTGTGAAAAACTTATCGCTACTTCTATATAGACAGGTGATAACTCTATCTCTTATCAAAAATCATGAGTATATACTAATTTCCCTCAGATTCATACTTTTTATCTATTAAATTTCTATAATAATGAACTTTTACTTTTTTTAAATAACTATTTAATTGATTTAATCCATAAATCCCCAAAGTTGCGATGACGGGTACATATAAAATAAGATATCGCGATCTAGCTTCCCAAACTAATAGAAATAAAAACAATCCAAATAAAAGAATAGTTAATACTTGTTCAAATTTATGAGATGATTTAAATAAACTTATTCCAGCAACTAATACTAATCCTAAAATTGCTACTTGAATAGTTTGACAAGCCATGACGAAAGGTTCATTTTTCTCTCCAAATACATATGGTTGGAAGATATTATCCTCCATCGGTTGTCTCGATAGTTTATTAGTAGCATAATAAGTTCCATCCCCCCACGTGAAATTAATTTTTCTATTTAAAAATCTCAGATATCCATGAACTCCATAATCCTCTAATCTTTCTTTGATGGCCTCTAAATGCCAATTTGAAAGCTCTTGATTAGTAAGTCCTGAACGCTTTAATTCTTCTGTCTGCTTGACATCATCAGCATAATAACTTCCTGGTCTTTGCGGTTGATCATGAAGTCCCATTAAAATCCAATGAGTCGCTGGAAACCCCATTTCCTCTTGAGAAATCGGAGAATACTGTGAAATCTCTTGTTGATAAATCGACGTAACACTATAAAATGGCAGCACTAATAAAATAATAAAAATCACAACATTCCATCCTTTATTAGTCATAAAATAATGAATTAAAATGGCAACTAAAGTAATAATAACATTCGTTTTAATCATCGTTCCTATGGCCAGGATAACTCCTAATAACAGCAACCATGCATAACATTTAAATCCTTTAGACTGATTAAATAAAAAATATAGTAGTATAGATAATATTGGAAAAATCATGACTAAGGTATCTGTATAAACAATTGTTGTATATGTGTAAAATGGTGTGATAAATAGCATCAAAAAGCTAAATAATGTTGCTTGCTGTAGTCCATATCGTAAATATATAAAGTAATAGGTTAAAAAAACAGAGAAACTTACAAGAATTATATTAAGCATGATAAAAATCGATAAGTAATCGGTCACATTTATTGAATTTAAAAACTTAATCATGCCTACATATATTAAATAAATTGGAATATTATTAGGATATTTAAAATAAAAATAACGATCTAAAACAAAATCTCCTGTGCTTTCAACTGTCGATAAAGCGAAGTTTAAAATTGCACCAAAATCCCAACTTGGTATAACTCTAAAGTAACGAAAGAAAAATAATTGTAATAAGAACAAAATTACAAAATTTACAAAAGTTAATCTAACCAATGTCTTTTGAGACACCTTCAATAACCAGTGGTTAATCATTAAAAATAAACCAATAAAGATTAAACTACCCATTATTAATGTGATAGGTTTAAATAAGCTCCATAAAACAGACGGTTGGGAAACTATATTAAAAATAATATATCCGAACACTAAAATAAATACGCCATTAAATATCCTCATTAAAACTGACTGAATATTCAATAACTTCATTGATTTCATAAAATTCATTTTAAATATCTATCCCTTCTTATTCAGTCTAAATACAAGCAGAAATATTTTCTATATATAAACCGAAATATATTTCACTTTTTTGAATTAACTCTTTTTGATTGTAAGCGGGTAATAATAACACGTATAGAAAAAAGAAGACCTCACCTGTAGACTGAAAGTACAGATGAGGTCTCTTTTCTTTTAGATTCCTTTACAATATTCTTGAACCTTTTTTGCCCAGGGTAAAAAGTCCTCCAAGAGCTTTGGTTTCATTAAAAACTCAACATTTGGTAGGTGTTCAAATAAATAAGTTAAATACTTATAGATATTTAGGCCATGTTCCTTAGCCGTTTCGATGATGCTATAAATGATCGCATTGGCTTCAGCCCCTGATAAGCTTGTTGAAAATAAGTAATTTTTCCGTCCAATAACCACGGTTTTGATGGCACGTTCGGCACGATTATTCGATGCTTCTAATCGTCCATCTTTCAAAAATGCCATCAGTTCTTT